>DATKBQ010000029.1:0-4260 GCA_035546375.1 Planctomycetota bacterium
CCCCAGCCGCGGCCGCTCGAGGTGCTCGAGCCGACCGGCGAGCCGCGCGCGGATGCTTTGCGCAGGCTGCTCGCGATCGTCGACCGGCTGCGCGATCCGCTCGACGGCTGCCCGTGGGATCGCGAGCAGACGCTCCAGAGCGTGGCGCCGCACCTGGTGGAGGAGGCGCACGAGCTGGTCGAGGCGGTCGAGGTGCGCGACGACGCGCACGCGATCGAGGAGGCGGGGGATCTGTTGATGGGGATCGCGCTGCTGGCGCGAATCGCCGAGCAGGAAGGGCGCTTCGATCTTTCGGCGGTGGCGGAGGGGGTCTCGGCGAAGCTCGTGCGGCGGCATCCGCACGTGTTCGGCGCGGAGCGGGCGGGATCGGCGGAGCAGGCGCTCGCCAACTGGGAGGCGATCAAGCGCAGCGAGCGGGCCGAGGCCCAGGTCGACTCCAGCGCGCTGGCGGGCGTGCCGGCGGCGTTGCCGGCCTTGCAGAGGGCGCGGCGAGCCGCCCAGAAGGCGATCTCGGCCGGGTTCCGCTGGTCCAGCGTGCACGACGCGCTCGAGAAGCTGCGCGAGGAGTTGGGCGAGCTCGAAGCGGAGATCGGGACCGCGGGGCTCGCGGGGGAGGTCCAGGTGCGCCCCGAGCCGGACCTCGCCGCGCGGCTCGAGCACGAGCTCGGCGACGTGCTGCTCTCGGCGGCGTTCCTGGGCGTCTACCTCGGCCTCGACCCCGAGCGGGCCGCGCGCGAGGCGCTGCGCCGCTTCGAGCGGCGCTTCCGGGCGCTCGAGAGCGAGCTGCCCGGCCCGCTCGCCGAGCGGACCCCCGACGAGCTGCTCGAGGCCTGGCGCCGCGCGAAGGCCGCCGAGGGCGGCGCGTGACGTTCCGGCCTCCCGCGCAAAGGTAAGCTTCCGCGATGGGTACGCTCGTCCGCGTCCGCGACCTGTTCAAGTTCTACGACACGAGCGAGGGCCACAACCCGGTCCTGCGCCAGGTCTCCTTCCACGTCGAGGAAGGCGAGTTCGCCTGCATCATGGGCCCGAGCGGCTCGGGCAAGTCGACGCTCTTGCACTTGGTCTCCGGCCTGGACCAACCGAGCGCCGGGGCGATCGAGCTCGCGGGCAAGCCGCTCGAGAAGCTCTCCGAGGGTGCGCGCACGCTCCTGCGCCGGCGCACGATCGGGCACGTCTTCCAGTTCTTCAACCTCCTGCCGAACCTGACCGTGCTCGAGAACGTCGGCCTGCCGCTCGCGATCGGCGGCCGGCGCCCGGCGCTCGAGGAGGCCTTCCTGCGCTCGCTGCTGGCGCGCTTCGACCTCGAGCGCAAGGCCGACAGCTTCCCACACCAGCTCTCGGGAGGCGAGATGCAGCGCGTCTCGATCGCGCGCGCCCTGGCCGGCGGGCAGCCGCTGCTCTTGTGCGACGAGCCCACCGGCAACCTCTCCCAGAAGGCCGGCCTGGCGCTCATGCAGACCCTGCGCCGCGTGTGCGACGAGGACGAGCGCACGGTGCTGCTCGTCACCCACAACCCGCGCGACGCGACCTTCGCCGACCGGCTGCTCTTCCTTGTCGACGGCGAGCTGCACGCGGACGAGGCGCTGCGCGGGCCGGGGCTCTCGGTCGAGGACGTCCACGGGGCGCTCGCCGCGCTGAACATCTGATGGGCCTGGCGGCGACGATCGCCGGGCGCAGCCTGCTCCAGCGCCCCGGCCGGACGCTCTTCTCGGTCCTGGGCATCGCCGTCGGCATCGCCACGGTGGTGTGCATCTTCACCCTCGACCACAACACGCTCGTCGCCCGCGCGCGCTCGAGCGACCCCGAATGGCGCGCCGAGATCGAGGTCTCGCCGAGCGCCTCGGTGCAGGATCCGCGGGCCGAGCTGGAGCGCGTGCCCGGCGTGAAGGAGGTCACCGCCGCCTTCCAGTCCGAGGTCCTGCTCGTGCCGAAGGGCGGCGACGAGCGCGCGGCCGAGCGCGTCTCGCTGGTCGGGCTCGAGCCCGATACCGCGCCGCGTCTCGGGGCCTATCACCTGCTCGAGGGGCGCTCGATGGAGCCCGCGGCGATCCGCGCCGAGGCCTTGATCGGCGAGGGTCTGGCGCGCCGCGCGGGGATCGGGCCGGGAGACGAGATCCTGCTCGCGCGGCCCCAGCGCGCGCTGGCGCCGGAGCGGGAATGCGTCGACGGCGAGTGGCGCCATGTCGGCAACGGCGGCGCCGACGCCCGGCGCCGGCCGCTCGAGTTCCACGAGTTCCTGGTCACGGGCGTGCTCGCGCGCGAGGGGATCGGCCGCAAGGCGTCGGGCGACGTGGTCGTGGTCGATTACCGCGTCGGCCTGCGCATGTTCGAGGGCCAGCGCGTCGAGACCCGCTACTGGCTCAAGCACGACCGCGCGGTCGACGTCGAGCGCCTGCAGACGAACCTCGGGCGCGCGTGGTCCTACGACCTCCAGAAGAGCGTGATCATCGGCCAGGCCGCCGACGAGCGCGCCTTCCGCAACGGCGTGCGCTTCGCCGGGCTCCTGGCGATGGTGCTCGGCCTGTTCGTGATCTTCCACACGCTCTCGATGTCCTTGATCGAGCGCGTGCGCGAGGTCGGCGTGCTCCATGCCCTCGGCGCGACGCGCGCGCAGATCGGCCGCGTGTTCCTCGGCGAAGCGGTGATCATCGCCGGGCTGGGCGGCGCCCTCGGCCTGGGCGGCGGGCTCTTGCTCGCGCGGGCGATGCTCAGGGTCGGCATCACCACCGTGGGTGTCGGCGAGCACATCCGCCTCTTCCAGGTGCCCTGGCACCTCATCGCACCGCTGGCCGCCGCGGGCGTCGGCATCGCGCTGCTCGGCTCGATCTACCCGTTGGCGCGCGCGCGCGACACCGACGCCGTCAGCGCGCTGCGCGGCGAGGACCCGGCGCGAGCGCGCGGCGTGGGCCGCTCGTTCCGCCTGTTCTCGGCCTTCCTGCTCGCGCTGGTCTTGCCCGCCGTCTACTTCCGGCTCGTGCCGGTGGTCGGCGAGGCGGCGCCCGAGCTGGTGGGAGTCCTGATGCTCGGCCTGGGCACCCTGGCGCTGTTCGTGGCCGTGCCGTTGATCGCTCCGGCGATGCTCGCGTGGGTCTGCGTGCGGCTGGCTCGGCCCCTGGAGGCGCTCTGGCCCCTGGCCGGCAAGCTGGCGGCGCGCTCGATGGCGCAGGGGCCGACGCGCGTCGCGGCGGCGGTGTCGGCGCTCGCGCTGGTCACCGCGGGCTTCGTCGGCCTGCGCGGGATGACGCGCAGCCTCGAGGCGGAGATCCGCGTGTGGGGCGAGGAGGCCTACCTGGACAAGGTCTACGCGCGCAACCTGCCGCGCATGGGCTTCGACGAGCTGGCGCAGCGCCTGGGGCGCTACCCGGGCGTGCTCGGCGTCGAGCCGAACGAGGCGCGGATCTACGCGCCGTTCCTGATGGTCGGCCTGCGCGAGGACCAGCTCGCCGACTACGGCCCGTGCAAGGAGCGGCCCGAGCTGATCGAGGAGCTGCGCGAGCGGCGCGGGGTCATCCTCTCGAAGCGCTTGGCCGGCCACCGAGGCTATCGGGTCGGCGACTCGGTGCACGTGACCAGCGCCGGCGGCAGCATCGAGAGCTTCCCGGTGGTCGCGATCTCCGACGCCTACGGCTACTTCCCGCACCCTGACGAGCGGCTCTACGGCGTGGTGAGCGACCGCCACCTGCGCAAGCTCTTCTGCATCGACACCGACAGCTCGGCGACGATCGCCGTGCGCTTCGATCCCCGCGTGCCGCGGCACGAAGCGGCCACGCTCGTGCGCACCGCGCTGGCCGAGATCTTCCCGGGCCAGGATCCCTCGCTCGAGACGGGCGAGTACCTCTATCACTGGCACACCAGCGACATCGCGCGCGACTTCATCCTGTTCGACATCATCCTCTTCCTCACCGCCTTCCTGGCGGCTGTAGGCGTGCTCAACGGCCAGCTCCTCGCCGCCCTCGAGCGCGCCAAGGAGCTGGGCGTGCTCAAGGCCCTGGGCACCAGCCGCCGCCAAGTGGCGGGCATGGTGCTGCTCGAGTCGGCGGTGGTGGGCGTGCTCGGCGGCGGCCTCGGTGCCGCCCTCGGCGCCGCGCTCGCGCCGGTGATCGTGCGTGCGCTGCACGTGATCTCCGGCCTCCCGCTGCCCCAGGCCGGCCCGGGCGCCTTCCTCTTCTGGGGTTGGGGCGGCGCCGTGGTCCTCGCCTTCCTGGCCGGCCTCTACCCGATCTGGCGCATGAGCCGCACCGACGCCACCGCCGCGGTACG
>DATKBQ010000030.1:0-2635 GCA_035546375.1 Planctomycetota bacterium
CGGGCTATCTGCCGCGGGCCCTCGACATCCCGCTCCGCTCGGCGCTGTTCGCGGTGGCGCTCTTCCCCGGCAAGCTGCAGGCCGGCGAGCTGTGGAGCCTGGGCGGGCGCGGAGGGGAGCGCTTCGAGTCGTGGCCCTGGAGCGCGCTGGTCCTGCCCGCCGGTGCGCAGCGCGGCGGCGCCCTGGCGCCCGAGGACCTGCGCTCCGCCTGGCCCCCCGAGCGGCGCCTGGCCGAGGTCGCGCTCAGCCTCACGCGGGGACGGACGGTCGTCGCTCGCCTGGCTCTCCCGCTGCGCGCCGGCGTCGGTTCCGCGGCGGTCCTGGGCGTGGAGAGCACGCTGGTCTTCGACTCCGATGTGGAGGTGGCCCAGGCGGCGGCCGCCGACGATCCCCAGATCGCCGTCGCCTTCGACGGCCTCTTGGTGTGGCTCACGCCCACCTTCAGCCAGGCGGGCGACCTGGCGCTCGAGGTCGCCGCCCTGGTGCACCTCCAGGATGGCGGCGTGCACCCGTTCGCCACCCAGGGCGGTCTCCCCGGGGGCCTCACCCTCGAGCAGGCTCGCTTCGCTCACCTCTTCGCGAACGATCGCCTCTTGTTCCCCGCGGGACAGGGGCCGGGCAGGGCGATCCTGGGCGACTCCGGCAGCGGGCCGGACGCGATCGCGCTGGCGGTCGAGGTCCGTTTCTGACCGCGCTCCCGCGCCGAGTTCCGGCTGGAGCGCGGCTGTTCGCTCCATCCTGTGGTGCGGAGGCTCGGTTTTCGACCCTGGATCCCCCGCGCCGCGCGTGGATCGGCCAGCGGCTCGCCGCTACCCTGCCCGCGGTTCCCTGCCCACTGTTCCATGGTCGACTGCCAGGACTGCATCCACTTCCGCGAGTTCCCCTACGATCATCCCTCGAAGCGCAAGACCGGCTGCTACCACCCGGTGCACATGGTCGTGAAGCAGACCGAGCGCTTCCTCCAGGAGCAGCAGATCCCGGGCGACCACGAGAAGATCAACCTGCTCGGCGACTGCGCCACCTTCGAGGCGCGCCCGCCGCGGCCGCCGCTCCTGCGTCGGCTGGTCGAGATCATGCGCTCTTGACCGGGCTCCCCGCGCGTCCCTGTAGGGTCTCGTTCGCGCGGAAGATCTCCGCCAGGAGCGCGCGCTTCAGCTCGAGGTGCGGCGCGTCGACCGCGAGGCCCTGCACCCTGCGGTAGAGCGAGGCGATCCCCTCTTCGACGTCCTTCGCCGCGGCGAGGCGCGAGATCGCCAGCTCGGCCGTCTCCAGGGAGGCGACCAGCTTGGCGATCCGGCGCTCCAGGTTCCGGACCTCCTCCTGGCGCTCGGCCTGCCAAGCCGCGCGCGCGGCGAGGCGCGAGGCTCGCAGCGCGGCCTGGGCGCGGGCGAGGACCTCGCGCTCGACGCGCAGGAGCGCCGGCGTCTGGGGCTCGAGGACCGCGAAGGCTTCGCGCAGGGAGGTGGCGAGACGGCGCTCCTCTTCGGCCGCCATCGCACCGTCCGCGGCGGGGAGCGGCGCCGGCGGACCGCCGCGCAGCTCCTCGCGCAGCCGCGACAGCTCGCTCTCGAGCGAAGCGCGTCCCTGGTGCAGCGTCTCGCGCGAGGAGTCGAGGCGCGATCCCGCCTCGAGCATGCTCAGGAACTCGCCCCGGGCTCCCTCGAGCAGCGCCTGCATCTCGCCGGGGTCGACGCCGATCGTGCGCGCGAGCAGGGTGCGGTTGACCGCCTGCTCGATCAGGGTCGAGATCTGGCGCAGGCTCACCGAGCGCAGCTGGGTGCCACGGCGCGCGAGCTCGGCGGGCGTGGTGGGCTTGGCGACCTGGCGTACGAGATCGGCGAGCGCCTCGTTGACCGGCGGTTGCATCGGTTTCGAGCCTAGCGGAGTTCTACCCCACCCCCAAGAGCATCGCTGGACGCAGGACGTCGACCGCCAAGGCAAGACCGGAAGCCGATCCACGCGCCGCGCCGGCTGGCGCGGCTGCGGCACGTGCTCGCTTCGCTCGCGTGCCGCGGGCTAGCCGTCTTGGCCTTGGAAATCTTGCACTTCACGGAGGCTCCTGCGGGCCAAGTCGTCTAGCAGGGCCCGTAGGCGGTCCAAGGGGGAATCAGAGCTGGCCCGTGGCCTTGAGGTGCTGCAGCAGCTTGCCCAGGGCCGCGGGCTTGTTCGCCGGCGGCGGCTGCCCGAGGTGATCGGCGCCGTTGAGCCCGTGGCACGAGGCGCAGCTTCGGATTTCGCCCGGCTGGAAACTGAGCCAGTATCGCTCGCGGACGACGGGCTTTCCCGCCGGATCGACGAGCTGCCAGCTCAGCGCTCGGCGCGCAGGAACGAGGGCCGCCATCGAGCCGTCCGGGCCGAGCGTGACGCTGCCGGGCGGCCCGAGCGGCGCGGGCGGGTTCAGCCCTCCGTCGTCGTGCAGGGGCTGCGCCAGCGGCCGCCGGCCCGGGATCGGGCTCGTCCCGCCCAGGGTCATGCCGCGCACGAGGTCGGCCTGGAAGAGCTGCAGGTGAGTGACGTCGTAGACCTTTCCCGGCGCAGGGATCGAGCTCGCGGAGCCGCCCGGGATGCGCAGGTTGAACGGCTGCTGGCTGTCGTTCGCGTCGCGCGTCGTGACGTCGCGGGCGACGATCAGCGC
>DATKBQ010000031.1:0-3046 GCA_035546375.1 Planctomycetota bacterium
CGCCGGGGAGGTTGCGCAGGACCGCCCGCGCGTGTTGAAGCGCGTCCGGGGTGCGCGCGTAGACGTGCGCCACCTGGTGGTCGGCGACGGCGAAGGCACCGCTGGCGAAGGTGTCGAGCAGCTCGCCCGCGGGCGTCTCGCGCACCACGAGCAATCCCTCGCGCCGCAGCGCGCGGTTGACGTGCACCGGAGAATCGACCTCCTCGAGGCCGTACTCGCTGACGACCACCACCTCGACGTCCAGGCGCCGCGCGGCTTCGCGCAGGTCGCGGAAGATCGCGTCGACCTCGCGCACCGCCTCGAGCGAGCGCGGATCCCTCGGCCCCCAACGCTGGTGCGAGTAGTCGAGGTGCGGCAGGTAGACCAGGGTCAAGGTCGGCCGATGCACCTCGAGCGTGCGGATCGCCGCGTCCGCGATCCAGCGGCTCGAGGCCAAGCCCGAGCGCGGCCCCCAGAAGTCGAAGAACGGGAAGGGCCCGAGCTCGCGCTCGAGGTCCGTGGCGTAGGAGCGCGGCCAGCCGTAGACCGCCGGGATCTTGCGCCCGTCGGCGGGGTAGAACGGCCGCGGCGTGATCGACCAGTCGACCGCCGCGCCGAGGTTCCACCACCAGAAGATCTTCGCGCAGGTGAAGGCGGGATCGAGCTCGCGCGCGCGCTCGTAGAGCTTGCGCCCCGCGACGAGCGCGTTCGACTGGCGCCAGAACGCGATGTCGCCGCTCTCGCGATCGAGCCAGCCGTTGCCGACCGCGCCGTGCTGCGCGGGCATCGCGCCGGTCAAGATCGTCGCCTGCGCGCTGCAGGTCACCGCCGGAAGGACCGGGTCCATCGGGGCGGAAGCTCCCGACGCGGCCAGCTCCGACAGCGCCGGTGCATTCGCGCCCAGCGTGCGCGTCGTCAAGCCGACGACGTCCACCAGGAGCACGGGCCGCATGGGCGGAGGGGGATGCTAGCATCGGCCGCGTGCTATCGAAGATCTTGCGCCTGATCGGCGGCCGAGCGGTGCGGATCCAGGGCACCGACCGCCTCGCGGAAGGGCAGTCGCGCCGCGTGGAGATCGGCGATCCCCTGGCCGGCGGCACCGAGATCGTGCTCTGCCGCCTGGACGGCAAGCTGCGCGCGGTCGACCGGCGCTGCCCGCACGAGGGCGGGCGGATCGGCGACGGGCCGCTGGTGGAGGGGCGCTACCTGCGCTGCCCGCTGCACGAGTACAAGTTCGACCCCGCGAGCGGGCGCGCGGTCGGCGCGGCCTGCCGCAACGCGCGCACCTACCGCGTGCGCGAGCGCGGGCGCGATTGCGACGTGTGGGTCTGAGCGGGACTCACCGGCTGTCTACCCCAGCCGGAAGGGCGTCGCCGGACGCGTGGGTCGCCAAGGCAGGACTCGCAGAAGCCGATGCACGCGCCGCGCCTGCGGCGCGGCTGCCGCACGGGCGGCGATCCGGCCGCGAAAACCGATCGACACGCCGCGCCTGCGGCGCGGCTGCCGCACGGGCGGCCTTCGGCCGCGTGCGGCGAGCTAGCCGCGCTCGGCCGGGCTCTTCTCCCATTCGCGCGCCGCGGCGCCGCAAGCGAGCAGCGAGCCCATGCGCGCGAGCATCACGCCCAGGGCCTGGATCTGGCGGCGCTCGTCGGTCACCAGCGCCCAGACGAGCGCGGGGAGGCCGTCGCCCGTGCCGCGGCTGAGGACGTCGGCCACGACGCCGGCGATGCGCGCGTTCGCCTCGGAGCGCGCCCAGAGCACGACGTCGGCGTGGCGCAGGTCCAGGCGATCGCCGGCGCGGCGCGCGAGGCTCGAGGCGGGCCGCAAGCTGCGGTGAACCTTCCAACGGCCGAGCAGCGAGACCTCGCGGTCCAGGCCCGGCGGCGACGCGGGCGCGCCGAGGTCGCGCAGGTCTTCGTCGTCCAGGCAGATCCCGAGGACCAGGTCGCGCTCGACCTCGTCCAGCTCCCAGAATGGGCGTGATTTCATCCAGGCTTCCCCCGCGGTTCCCGCGCCGAACCGGCGCGGCGCGCAACCGGAGCCCGAACATAAGCGCGGCCGCGGGGGCTGCAAGGCCGGCGGCGGCGAATCGGCGCCGGCGCGAGCTCAGGGTGCGGGTCCGAGAGGCAGGGGCCGCCTTGCTCCCCACCAGGTCTTCAGCGCCGTCGCCGCCAGGATCAGGCCCCCGCCGGCGAGCGCCCAAGGGCCGGGGACCTCGCCGTGGACGGCGAAGCTCCAGATCGGGTTGAGCACCGGCTCGACCAGGAGCAGGATCGAGGCCTCGAAGGCGGGCACCCGGCTCATGCCCGCGGCCAGGGCGGCGTAGGCGACGCCGATCTGGACCACGCCCAGGAAGAGGAGGAGCACCCAGTCCCCGGGGCGGCTGGGGCCGACCGGCAGCGCCGGGGCCAGCGCCAGCAGGAAGGCGAGGAGGTTCCCGGCGGCGACCGCGGCGAGCGCGGAGCCGCCGCCCGGGCTCGAGCGCGCGAGCCAGCGCATGCCGAGGATCGTCAGCGCGAAGGTGACGCCGCTCAGCGCCGCGAGGACGTTACCGAGAACGGGATCGGGCGCGGTGGCGAGGGGCGCTTCGGTCCCGACGAAGAACATGCCCATGCCAAGCGCGATGGCGGCCATCAGCGCGACGTCGCGCGGGCGGATCCGCTCGCCCAAGAGCCGCGGGCCGAGCAGGAGCACGTACAAGGGCGCCGTCGACTGCAGGAAGATCGTGTTGGCCGATGTGGTCAGCTTGTTCGCGGCGACGAACAGGATCACCGTCGCCGCGTAGACGACGCCGACCGCGAGGGTGCGCCGGCTCCAGCCCCGCCGCGCCGCCGGCAGGAGCACGAGCAGCGCGAGCGCGGCGATCCCGGAGCGGAACGAGGCGACCTGCCAAGCGCCGAGCGAGCAGGCCTTGATCGCGGCTCCGCCGGTGGAGAAGAGCGCCGCGGCGGCGAGGACCTGGAGGCGCGGGACCGCTCGGGAAGCCACGGCGCGGCACGATGCGCGCGCGCGCGCCGGATCGCAAGACCCGTGGGGCTATCGGCGACGCGGGCTCTAGAAGATGCCC
>DATKBQ010000032.1:0-3061 GCA_035546375.1 Planctomycetota bacterium
GCAGGTGCGAAGAACGCGGACGCCTGGAAGCCGTGCTCGCGCTCCAGGCCCTTCAGCGCGATCGTGTGGGCGAACACCATCCCGCGCAGGTCGATCTCGACGGGGTCCGTGTCAGGGCTCTCGCCGGCGGCGACCTCGACGCGAGCCTGGACCAGCGGCCGGCGTTCGGCGGCCGGCAGGAAGCCGTGCGTCGAGACCTCGAGCCGCGCCGGTCCGACCGGCACGGAGGAGAAGCTGAAGGCCCCGTCGGAGCTGAGGAGCGGGCTCAGGGCTGCGCGCCGTGCGGCGGGGGAGTCGTCGTGCAACTTGATCTCGATCGCGCGAGCGGGGATCCCGGGATCCAGGAGCAGGCGGCCGCGCAAGGATCCGGTCGCGGCCGGGCTCGTCCCCGCTCGTGCCAGGTCCGCGGAGTCGGGCGGCTCGAAGGTGAGCGTGGTGCATACGGTCTCGCCGGGCGCCCGGGGTCCGCGAAGCTTCTGCGAGTCGCCTTCCCTCAGTCGGACGAAGACCTCGAGGTTCTGGCCGAGCGAAACGTGATCGAAGCGCGCCTTGCCGTCTCGAGTCGGCCTGACGTGGTACGGCGCGAAGCCATCGAAGCGGCGCTCGGAGACAGGGGGCTCGTCAGTTGTGATTCGCAGCCAGACGATGACCGGGCGGCGGAGCAGCGGCTCGCCGCCGGGATCGACGACGCTCACCTGGACCGAGCCGGTGGGCGGCATCCTCAGGGTGATCGGCCCCGCCGGAGGCCGCTTGGGATCGAGGGTCGCGCGTACGGGCGGCGCGAGCGGGGCATCGACGTAGACATCGAGCGGCTCGGTGGCGTCGCGCAGCTCGAAGCCGACGTGCTCGAAGACCAGCTCCCGGGCGCGATCGCTCGTCGAGCCGGTGTTGAAGGGCCTGCTGCGCACGCGCACGGGCACGTTCGCGAGCGGCCTGCCGCGCTCGTCCACGACGCTCACCCGCAGGTCCCAATCCGGCGCCAGCTCGAGCCGCACGGGCTCGCCCGGCGGGTGAGCGCGGCCCGCGGTCTCGCTCCAGTCGCGAGGGAGGAAGAGGAAGCTCCAGCGATCGCTGTGACGGGCGGAAACCAAGAGTGCTTTCCTTTCCGGACAGGGGATGTGGATCTTGCCGGCCGCGTTGGCTGTGACCTCGGGACGTCCTTTCAGAGGCCGGTCCACCGAGCTCGCCGACGGTGGAGTGTCGAAGCGCAGCGCTTGCCGCTTCCCACCCGGGGCGAACGGGTCGTCCACCTCCCCGCGGTCCTCGTCCTCCACCGCGAAACGCACCTTGGCTCCGGGCAGCGGCTTCCCGCCTCGATCCACGACCAGGATCTCGATCTTGCGCGGAGCGCCCTGCGCAAGGCTTGCCACCGCCGGGCCGGCGGCGACAAGCAGCGCGAGCGCGAGGAGCGCTCCCTGCGCGAGGGATGCGGTGCGCATCACGTGACCCCTATCCGACGCCAGGCGGCAGGTGACAGCGGTTCGCTCGGCCCGTTCCAAACCCTCTCGCCCGGGCTCGGGCCTCATCGGGAGCGGCGCCGGCGGAAACGGCGGGGGGCGCCACGAGGAGTGCTCGGCGGCTGGATTCCGGCGCGTCCTGCGGAGAGTCCTGCACACCGCTCACTCCTCCTCGAGGTCGTCGTCGTACTGCGGCTCGTCGGGCGCCTTGGCACGCAGGTTCAAGGTGATCTTGTGCACCTCCTGGCGCTGGTGCTCCTTGGCGCCGCCGGCGGTGATCACCTTCAGGTCGATGCCGCCGTGGCCCTTGGCGGTCTTGGTAGCTACGACGTTCACCTCGATCACCACGGACTCGACGCGCAGGATGGCGCGCAGGTCGGCTTCGCGGCGCGTCTCCGCGGCAACGTGGAGCTGCTCGCGCACGTAGCGGATCAGCTCGCTGAGGGAGAGGTCGGTTTCCATCGCTCGGGTGAGGATAGCGTCGCCGGCGGGACGGCGTGGGCGGCGGGTCGGCCGGCGGTCTTTCCGGGTCCTTTACGGTCCGCGGGTTTCGCCTCCGGGCGCAGTTCACAGGGTTGAACGGCGGTTTGGGACGAGCCTGAGAGGCGGCAGCGCGGCATTCCGGGGGAGCGGCGACGAGGCCAAGTGCGGCGAGGAAGCGCCAGGGCGTCTTCACATCAAAGCCACGCGGCGTTCACGAGGCCCTGATCTCGTGCGCTCAAGCTGCGCGCGTTCTCGACCTCCTGGCCCGTTTCCCTTCAACGCCTCCACGGCTCCACGCCTGCAAGTCCCCATGCAACCCACCGCCCCTCGAACCTCCGGCGCGCTCACCGCGGACCAGCAGGAAGCCAGTACGTGAAGAATGGGCTTCCGATGGTCGGCGAGCGTGATCCGGCGAAGCGTCCTGAGGTGGAGACCCCTGTGCTGGATCGTCTTCGTGTCCATGTCTCGCCTTGACGGGGCCTTTGCCTCGCAGCAGCAGCCGGTGGGGTCCATTCGCGGCATCGTGCTCGACAAGGACTTCGACGTCCCGCTGATGGAGGCGCAGGTCCTGAACGTCGAGACCGGACAGAAGGTCGCGACCACGGACCAGGGCAACTTCGTCTTCGGCGAGGTGCCGCCGGGCAAGTACACGCTGGTCTTCTCGAAGGAAGGCTACGTGCGCCAGGTGCGCAGCGACGTGGTCGTCTCGCCCGGACAGCTGACGGACGTGAACGTCGCCTTGACCGGCGAGTTCACCGAGATGGAGGAGTTCGTCGTCCAGGACATCCTCGTGTTCGGCACGGGAACGGAGGCGGCGCTGCTGAAGCTGCGCTTCGAGAGCCCGGCGCTGATGGATTCGATCAGCGCGGACCTGATCAGCCGGGCAGGAGCCGGCGACGCGGCGAGCGCCCTGCGGCTCGTGGCCGGAGCTTCGGTGCAGGACGGGCGCACGGCGGTGATCCGCGGGCTTCCCGACCGCTACGTCAGCTCGCAGATGAACGCCGTCCGCCTGCCCTCGGCGGTCGAGGACAAGCGCGCGGTCGAGCTCGACCAGTTCCCGGCGCCGGTGCTCGAGAGCATCCAGGTCAGCAAGACCTTCACGCCCGACCAGCAGGGCGACG
>DATKBQ010000033.1:0-2170 GCA_035546375.1 Planctomycetota bacterium
CGGCCTGATCCCGCGCCCGCCGTCTTCGGCTGCCACGAGGTCTTCCACCTCCTCGTGATCGCGGCGGCGGTGGTCCAGTACATCGCTGTGTCGTCCGTTGTCCTGGGAGCGCCCTGAGCAACCCAGTGCCCGGCGGCTTCGCCGCGCCGGGGCGAAAGAGGGAGGGCCGCCCGCAGGCGGCCCTCCGTCATAGAGACCAGCGCCTTCTAGGCGTGGGCCAGTGCGGGAACAGCGCCGAGCTGCTGCATCATCCCGAAGGTGTCCCAGTTCTGGTACTCCTCGACGATCTTGCCGCCCTCGAGCCGCGAGATCGTGAGGCCCGACACGGTCACGTGCTTGCCGGTGGGCTCGATGCCCATCAGCTCGCCCTCGTGGGTGCCGCGGCCGGTCCAGCGGGTCGTGACGAAGTCGCCCTCGGCGAGCTGCTGCTCGACCGTGATCCGCGCGTCGGGGAAGGCAGCCAGGTACGTGGAGATGAACCCCTTGACGCCTTCCGGGCCGCGGAGCGGCTTCGGGTTGGCCGGATCGTGCCCGATGTAGTCGCTCGCCACGAGTTCGTCGACGACGTCGAGGTTGCCCTTCCAGGGCTCCTCGAGGGCGCGGCGGACGATCTGCTTGTTCTGTTCCGAGGACATACGGTCTCCTTTCCTCGGCTGGTGCGACCTGCGCGGCCAGAAGGGCCTCGCGGGCCAGATCCCGAAAGTCCTCAGGAGAGGCCTTTCGCGACAAAGAGGAGAGGAAGCGCAGGCGCCCATTCAATGCTCCGGGCGTCGAGAATCGTCTTCTCGCTGCTGGGATCCACAGTACAGGCTCTGGGGAGCGCGTGCGGGATAGGCGCGAATGGCGCCGTAGATACCCGCAATTCAGGGAAAGATCCGTTGCCAGCGCAGACGCGGGGGAAAGCGTTGCCATGCAGAAGGTCGTGGGTTCGAGTCCCATCATCCGCTCTAAAGGAAAGCCCCGCTACGGCAGGGTTTTTTCGTTGCCATTCGTCGGTCGCCGAGACTGCGCGACGCGAATAGTCAGCCTTTAGTCAGCCTTCGCGAGCTACTCGCCGCGCTCAATCTGCGCGATGCGTTGAGGCGACAGGCCCGCCGCTCGAGCCACGTCCGCCTGCGTCTCGCCCGCAGCCCTCGCGAGCACGATCGCCACGCGGAGCTCCTCGATGGCTTCCTTGCGCTTGCGGGCAGCGCGCTCGACGCGCCGTAGGTCGGACTGGGCCATGTCGCGCATCTTCGCGCAGGACGATAGCGATACCTGCCGCAGCTCTCTAGGGTGAATCACTCTAGTTTTCTTGACATCGGATGGAGATCGTGTCATAGATGCGACCGTGACGACGCGGAAGCCGCAGGCGATTGACGCAGGCCGCTCCCCGTCGTTGCGCCTCACCCAAGCGCGGGCGGCTCATCCGATCGGGCCGCTCGCGCCCCCCCGAACGGAAGGAGCCGACATGGCCCAGGTCACTGCCCTGACCGGCCGCGACTACTTCGCGCGACGTACCGCCGAGCGCCAGCGCCTCCGAGACGACGCCCGCGCGCTCGGCATCCTCGACGACCCGGACTCGCCGCGCACCGTCGCGGAGCTGCGCGACCTCGTCGCGAGTAGGCGGGTGGACGTCCACTACCGACCCGAGCTCCGCTTCGCCGGCTGCTCGCCGTGCGAGTGCGGCGGCAATCCAGCTTGCCCCCGCTGTAACCCATGATCGGGGCCGTTGGCCGTGGGGGCGGCTCGCGCCGCCCTCGCGGCGAGGGGCAATCCCGTCCTTCGGGGACACAGGAGGGAACCGATGAGTAGAGCAGTAGGGGGCCTGACGCCATGACCACCGCGACCACCTTCGCGCTCGATCGCGATTTCATCGAGCAGTTGATCGTGGAGGTAGACGCCATTGCCGAATTCGAGCGCATCCGCAACCGGCATGGCGATGCCGAGACGCCGTTGCACACGCACGTCTATGGACTCATCACGCGCGTCCTAGGGGCGACCATCGGCCCGCTCTCCGACGACGAGCTCGAGACTCTGCATGCGCGAGCCGAGGTGGCCGGGCGAGCGCTCGCGCGGGAGTGGTTCGCACCGTTCTTCGACGACGAGGAGGTGGGCCAGGGCTGACAGGCAGCACAGCGGGACGTGGGCAGAGGGCCGGGCAGACGCTCGGCCCTCTGCCGTAGAACGC
>DATKBQ010000034.1:0-3081 GCA_035546375.1 Planctomycetota bacterium
CAGGATCTCCCAGTTCGCCTCGACGTTGCCGCCCCTGAAGGTCTCGACGAACCGCCCCTGCGATCCGGCGATGGAAGACACCAGCCCCGGGGCCAGGGCCAGCGCGATGCATGCTCCGTTCAACATGTGCTCACCTCCTGCGCGAGGGGGCGCCGTCCGCGCCGCGCGCCAAGTCTGCGCGGCCCATCCGCACGCGCCCGCCATCCAGGGACGCTACCCCCCGATCCTACTCCTGGAGGCCGCGAGGGGCGAGTGGCAGCCGCCCGGGAAGGCTCAGGTCACCCTCGCCGGCCTCGACCCGGCGAAGGTGACCGACTTCAGGGCTGGCTCGTGTACCTCCGCATCGAGGAGGGCCGGCACGGACCGTGCTTCGCCGGCGCCCACGGCTGAGCGCCATCGCGTCCCCGCGATACGCACTAAGCCCAGCCTGCCTACCCAGTGCGTCCACTGCGACGCGAGCGTGCTTCGTCCCATGCAAGAGGCATACGAGCTGTGACCCTCTTCGTCATCGGCGCGAACCCGCGGCGAGCGAAGCCAGGCACAGCCCCGAGCAGGAGATGACCATGTCGAGCTCCACCGTCCACAGCGCACTCGCCTTCTCGGCGATGCTCGTCCTCGGCGGCCTCGCGCCGGCGCAAGATGCGGCCAGGCCCGAGAACTACTGCTTCAGCGTGCCTTATGGCGCGTCCATCGGCGGCACGGACTGTTTCGCCAAGGGCGCGATCATGGGCTGGTCCGGGAGCGTGCAGGTCAGCATGAACGACTTCACGCTCGTGGTGTCCGACGCGCTTCCGGGTGCGAAGGGCATGTTCCTCTATGGAATGGAGCAGCAGCGCTTGCCCTTCGGCAATGGCTACCTGTGCATCGCCCCGCCGGTGCATCGGCTGCCGGGGCTGGTGACCGTCCCGGATGATGGAATCGCGACGTACCCGCTCGACCTCTCGGCCGACGCCAACGCGATGTTCGCCGCAGGTACCACCTGGAACTTCCAGTTCTGGTACCGCGAGGAACGGACGTTCAACCTCTCCGACGGGTTGCGCGTCCCCTTCGCCCGCTGACATCGGGCTGGCGCCGACGCTGCACGCGTCGGGCGCCGGAGGGGGCGACCCGAGCGGCCCCGCCAGGAAGTCCTGAGGCCCGCCGCGCGGTCGCGCTCAGCCGAGCGCGTAGACCTCGACGACCGGGCCCAGACGGCGCGCGCGCAAGAGGCGCTCGTACCACCACTCGGGCCGCTGCGGGGCCTCGTCCACGCTGACGAACGGCTGCAGGTCGGGATCGCCCTCGCGGTAGGGCGAGAAGCGCGCGACGAGCCGCCCGCGGCGCGCGAGCGCCTCGCGCAGGCGGCCGAGGATTGGGCGGTCGTCGATCATGCCGAGCAGCACCCAGTGCGCCCCGAGCCCGGCGACGTAGGCGTCGGCGTCGCGCAGGGCGAGCTCGCGCCCCTCGGGGTCGCCGACGAGCAGCGTGTGCAGGTCGAAGCCGTCGCGCTCGCGCACGAGCGGGTCGACGCTGCGGAGGTAGCGCTGCCAGGGAGGCACGCCGTCCCGCTCGGGCAGCGTCTCCAGGCCGGCCTCGGTGCGCAGGATCGGCAGGTCGATGCCCGGCCCGAGGAGCACGGTCGCGTGCGGGCCGCGCGCGTTGGCCTCGACCCATTCCGCGGCCTGCGTCAGCGTGTCGGGCCGGGTTCGGAGCACCGCGAGGTGCGCCGCGGGCGCGGTCTTGAAGGCCACCAGCAGCACCGCCGCCGCCGCGAACACGCGCGCGGGCAGCCGCGCGGCCGCCGAGGCCGCGAGCACGGCCGCAACCGGGAAGAGCGGCAGGGCGAAGCGCTCGTAGACGACGCCGTAGAGGCCCGCGACGAGCGCGTAGGGCACGGCGAACCCCAGCACCGCGGCGACCTCCGGACGCGGCCGCAGGAGCGCGCGGCTGCGGGAGCGGACGGCGGCCACGGCGAGCAGCGCGAGGCCGGCCGCGGCGAGGGCGGCGATCGTGGGGTCGCGGTCGGCGAAGGCGCGCGCGAGTATCGGGAAGCCCGCCCCGTCGAAGCGCTCGAGGAAGAGGGCGTGGCCGAAGAAGCGCAGCTCGCCGCCGGCGACCTCGAGCTCCGCCGCGTCGTGACCGGCGCTCACGGCGAAGAGGAACGGATAGGAGAACGGCAGGAGCAGGAGCGGAAGGAGCAGGGCCAGCGCGAGCCCGCGCATACCGGGGTCGCCCGGCCCGCGGGCGCGGGCGACGTGCGCCGCGAGCAGCGCCGGCACGGCCGCCAGCGTGCTCTGCAGGACGGAGAGGCCCAGGGTGATCGCGCCGCCGGCGAGCGCGTACGACCTCCAGGTCGGCCGGCGCGCGACCTCGATCGCCGCCGCGATCGCGAGCGCGATCAGCGCGGCGGCCGGGGCGTGCGGGCGCGCCTGCTGGGAGAGGTCGAGGTGCAGGACGCTGCCCCCGGCGAGGCCGGCGGCGAGCAGCGCCGCGCCGGGGGAGAGGAGGCGCCGCGCGACCAGCCAGGTCGCGGGCACGATCAGCGCGGAGATCAGGGCCGAGATCCGGCGTAGGAGCAGGAGGTCGGCGCTGGCGCGCTCCGCGTGCGCGGCGGGGGTGGCGGGCTCGCCCGCGGGCGGCGCGTCCTGGAGCGCCGCCGCGAGCCGCGCGACGAGCTGGGGGTAGTACCCGAAGTCGACGTCGCGCTCCGGCTCGGGCTCGCCGGACCGGATGAGCTCGAGCTGGCGCAGCCAGACCCGCTCATGGATGTCGTACTGCTGCGGCAGCATGAAGCCGACGCCGGCGAGGCGCATGGCGAACGCGGCCGCCGTGAGGAGGCCCAGGAGGACCGCGACGGTCCGGGGGGAGGGCGGTCTCGGCGCGTCGAGAGTGGGTCGGTCCATCCTCGTTCGAGTCGAATTCAAGGCCGCACCGCCCGCAAGGGGTGTCAATTGTGGAGGGACCGCGGATCCGCTATCCTCTGTGATCGTGGCAAGGCACTTGATGGCTGACGACGCTCCCGCCCGTATCCCCGGCGGGCGACGAGACGGAGAAGCGTCCTCGACAGGGCTCGGCTGCTCCCCTGGTGAGCTCGGGAGTCCT
>DATKBQ010000035.1:0-3526 GCA_035546375.1 Planctomycetota bacterium
AGCCACGTGTCGGTGGGGGACAAGGTCAAGATCCGGACGGAGGATGGGGAGTTCTTGGGGAGGGCGTAGGGGCGGGGGCGGGCGGTTGGTCGCGGTTGGCTAGGTTCGCGCGTTGAAGACGGAGAGATAGGCGGTGCAGGGGCGCGCGGCGCGCGCTTCGGCGGCCGAGTACGGCCGCCGGATTCCGCGTCCGGTTCGGCCGCAGACGGCCGAACCTACCGCGGAATTCAAATGAAGAGCTTCGCGCCCGAAGGCGAAGAGGCTTGCGCGAAGCATGCTCAGCGCCCAAGATCGGCCTCTTCTCGGGAGGCTCGCGAGGAACGACACGGAGGTTTCATGAAGGTCCTGTTGTGTGCTCTGTCCCTGATCCTGCCGGCTGGGCTGTGGCTCGGCGCCACGGAGCCGAGTGCCGCTTCCACGGCTCCCACGGACGCTTCGGGCAGCTACCAGATCGACCCGGTGCACTCCAGCATCGTGTTCGGCGTCAAGCACCTCGGCGTGGCGTGGTTCTACGGCACGTTCAACGAGATCAAGGGCTCGTTCACGCTCGACGAGAAGGAGCCGGGAAAGAGCACGGTCGAGATCGAGATCCCGGTGGCGTCGATCGACTCGCGCAGCGAGAAGCGCGACGGGCACCTGAAGAGCGCCGACTTCTTCAGCGCCGCCGAGTTCCCCACGATCCGCTTCAAGAGCACGAAGGTCGCGAAGGCGAAGGACGGCTACCAGGTGGACGGCGACCTGACGATGCACGGGGTGACCAAGCCGATCTCGTTCGTGGCGACGCTGGTCGGCACGTCGCAGGAGAAGGGCACGCGCACCGGGTTCGGCGTCGACACGACGATCCGGCGCAGCGAGTTCGGGATGAGCTTCATGCTCCCCGACGGCCTCGGCGACGAGGTGCGGCTGCTCTTCGGGATCGAGGGCACGATCCGGCAGGCGCGCTAGGCGATCACTCCAGCTCGAGCTCGATCTCGACCGTCTTGCCGGCGGCGACCTCGACCGTCCGCTCCGCCGGCGGGCGCCGGTTGCGCGCGCTCGCGATCAGGGTCCACGCCCCGGGCGCCAGGCCGCGCAGCTCGGCGCGACCGAGCGCGTCGGTGTATGCGGGCTGGCCGTGCTCGAGCCCGCCGCCCTCCGGCCGCCGCCGCGGCCTCACGGCGACGCCGCGCGCGGGCATCCCCCCGGCCGTCACGAGGACGGCGAGGCGCCCCGCGGGCTGCAGCACGAGGTCGACGCCCGAGAGGACCGAGTCCTGGCGCACGCGCAGCCTCTCGGCCCGCGCCGGCTGGTGGTCGCGCCCTTCCGCCTGCACCCACAGCGCGACGTCCGGCGGCGCCCCGCGCAGCTCCCAGCGCCCGTCGACGTCGCTGATCGCCTCGGCCCCACCCGCGGCGGGCTCCGCCAGGACCGGCCCCTCCGCGAAGCTCGAGTGGACGAAGGTCCCCTGCCCCGGGCGCGGCGGCCGGCCGGTGCCCATGCGCACGCGGATCCCCGCCAGCGGCCGGCCGGCGCCGTCGCGCACCGTCCCTTCGACGAGCGACACTCCGAGGTCGACGTCGAGCACGTTGGCGCCGGGCTGCAGCTCGGTCGGGCGCAGCTCGGGCAGGGCGCGCGAGGGGTGCTCGACGACGAGCGTCCAGTTCCCCTCCGCCGTCTGGTCGAAGGCGTAGCGACCGGCGGCGTCCGTGCGCCGCTCGTGGAGCCGGCGACCCGCGTCGCGGGAGATCCCGCTCGCATCGCGCACCCGGCCGGGCACCAGCGCCACGCTCGCGCCGACGAGCGCGCGCCCGCTCTCGCGCACGCGGCCCTCGAGCGTCGCGCGCGGAGCGGCGCGCAGCACGACCTCGGCGCGCGAGCCCTCGGAGACCTCGATCGGGTCGCCGCGGACGCCGCCGCGGGGTCCGATGTCGAGCGCGAAGCCGTAGAGGCCGGGCGCGAGGTGCGCGAAGCGAGCGCGACCGGCCGCGTCCGAGAGCTCGCTCTGGCGGGCGCGCTGCCTGGGGCCGTTCCCGGGCTGGGCTTCGATCGGGCGCGCCTGGACGCGCTCCCCGGGCAGCGCGGACCCCTCGGCGTCGAGAACCAGCACTTCGACCGAGCCGCCGAGCCCGAGCGCGATCGTGACCGAGCGCGACCCATCCCCGCCGGTCGGCACCTCGATCGGCAGCGACGGCGCGCGACCCTCGAGCCCGGCGCGCACCCAGCCCGTAGCGTCGCGCGGAGCGGCAAGGCGCGCGTGGCCGTCCTGGTCCGTCAGGGAGCGGGCAGTCCGTGCGGCGTCGCGGCGCCCCGTTTCTTCCTCGATCCACACCCGGCTCTCGCCTGGGCTGCGCTCGAGCTCCAGCTCCACCCGCGCACCTTCCAGCGGCGCGCCGCTCGCGGAATCGACGACGCGGACCACGAGCGACGGCAGCTCCGAGAGCGCGATCGCCCCCAGGTCGCGCTCCTCGCCGGGCGCGAGTCTTCCGAGCTCGAGGCTCAGCGGCTGGAAGCCCTGGGCGACCACCGTGAGCCGCGTAGTCCACTCGGCTCCCGCGCGCAGCCCCGAGAGCCGCAGCCGGCCGTCCGCCAGGCGCTCGAGACCGTCGTCGGGGCCGGAGCGCGTGCGCGACTCGCGCGCGCCGCGCAGGCTCGACTCGACCGCGACGTGGATCTCGGCCGGCGCGTCGCCACCTTCGACGCGCACCGCGAGCACCGCGGCCGCGGAGCCGGCGAGCACGATCTCGACGTTGCGCTCGCCCGGCAGCGCCTCGAGCGGCGCGCAGAGCCAGCGCGGGTCGGCGCCGCCGTCGCGCGCGGCGCGCACGCGCAGCCGGTACAGCTCCGCGGACATCAGGCCGCGCAGCGTGAATCGACCGGCCGCGTCGCAGGCGGCCTCGCGGAAGAGGTCGAAGCGAGCCGCCGGGCTCGCGGAGCCGCCGGGCTCGCGGCCGGCGCGCACGACCAGATCCTCGAGGCGCTCGCCGCGCCCGGCGAAGACGGTGCCGGAGATCGTCCCGCCGTCCTCCAAGCGGATCCGGAGCCCCGCGTGCTCCGCACCGGGCGAATCGAGCACGCCCTCGACCACGGCGTCCGGATGGTCCTCCGCATGGATCTGGAATCGCCACGGCCCCGGCGGCAGCACGTCGGCGCGGAACGTGCCGTCGACCAGGGTGACCGCGGCCAGTGTCCCAGCGGGGCGGGGCGAGAACAGGACCTCCGTCCCGCCTTCTAGGGGAAGGTAGATCTCGGCGCCCTCGACCGGCGCGCCGCGGAGGTCGGTGACGACGCCGGAGACGGCGACGCCGGGCTCGAGGGCGATCTCGCCGAGCTCCAGCGACCCGCCCGGCGGCAGCGAGCGACCCTCGAGGTCCAGCGGCGCGAAGCCCGCGGCGCGCACGGCGAAGCGCAGCGCGCCGGGCTCGAGCTCGTCGAAGGCGAAGACGCCGTCGGCGTCGCTCCGAGCCTCCGAGCGCTGCCCGCGGCGGGCGAGGAAGATCCCGCTGTCGAGCGGCCAGCCCCGCGAGCCGCCGGCGGCGAGGACGCGCGC
>DATKBQ010000036.1:0-4253 GCA_035546375.1 Planctomycetota bacterium
CGAGCACGGCCGCGACGGCGGGCGCGCCCGGCCGCGGCAGCTCGCCGCCGGGCTCGGCCGAAGCGTCGATGTCGCGGATGTCGCGCGCGAAGCGAGCCGCCTCGTCGCCCAGGCCCGAGCCGCCCTCGAGCGGGCGCACGCGGATCGGGATCGGCACGGTGGCGACCGTGGTGTAGCGGCCCGCCTCCGGGTCGTACACCGGGAGCGGCAGCGGCGGGATCGAGCGTACCTCGCCCGAGAGCGGCGCCAGGTCGTAGACCACCGTGCGGCGGTCGAAGCCCTTGCTCTCGGTCCTGCCGTAGACGCGGAAGCCCTCGAAGGCCTCCACCCGCGAAGGATCGGGAGCCTCGAAGAATTCGAGGTTGCCCTGGCCGGTCCAGGTGACGCTGAACTTGATCGACTCGCCCGCGTCGACGTCGCGCGGGTCGGCGTCGGCGTGGGCGCTGAGCTTGCCGATCGCGCCGCCGTAGTCGAAGGGCCGCCCCTGCTCGGGCAGCGGCACGACGTCGACGCGGAAACCCTCGGCGGACACGTAGTAGCTCTCCGCGCGCTCGCGGCTGCGGCCGAAGATGTCGGTGGTCGGCGAGTGGCCGAACATCAGGAAGCTGGTCGGGAACTCGAGCTCGCCCGAGCGCGTGGGCGTGAACGAGCGCACCAGGCGGAAGGTGCGGAAGGGCCGGCCGCGGACGGTGCGCGGCGCGAGCTCCTGGACCTGGACGCGCGATCCGGAGTTGAGCGGGAAGTCGATCGGGCTCGAGCCCGGCGCCGCCGGCGGCGAGGGCATCTCGAGCAGGCCCGGAAGCTGCCCCCACCAGGGGAGCGAGAGGTTGGCGGCGTTGATGCGCTCCTGGAGGCCGCGGTCCCAGCCGAAGACCAGCTCGACCGAGAAGGGTTGGCCCTCGACCACCTTGCGCGACGAGGGCACGAGCTCGATGAAGCCCAGGTCCGCGCCGCGCAGGTCCTCGACCACGGTCAGCGCCAGCTCGCTCGTCCGCATCGCGCGCCCGTCCGCGCGCACCTCGAAGGGCGGGATCTTGAACTCGCCCTTGGCCAGGGGACGGACCGGGATGGCCCAGGTGAGCTGCTCGGAGCGGACGTGGCGCCCGTTGAGCCAAGCGTTGCTGACCCGATGGCTGGGCGGTCCGGCCGGGCCGATGCGCAGGCCCTCGACCTGCGGCAGCTCGCCGAGCATCGCGTTGCGGGAGTCCTCGACGCTGACCACCAGCGTGACGCTGTCCCCGAGCGTGACGACGCCGCTCGTCAGGTGCGCCTTCAGGGTCGGGCTCTGGCCCTGCGCCGCGAGCGACGCCGCGAGGACCAGGGGAGCGAGGGTTCGCAGGAGAGCTCGCACGGCCGCCATCCTCACCAGTCCTTCTCCACCGGCATGCGGCGCCGGGATTGCAGCGCCGCGCGCACCGCGCGCGCCTTCTCGTCGATCGCCTGGAGCTGGTCGAGCAAGCGCTGGACCTCCTCGCGCGAGAGCAGCCGCTCCTCGGCGGCTTCCTTCGCCGCGGGCTTCTGGGAATCCTCGGTCTTCGTCTCCTCGTCCTCGCCGGGCTCGGGTTCCTCGGCTTGGGTGTCCTCGCGGTCCTCGCCCTGCTCTTGCTGCGGATCCTGCGAAGGGTCCTGCTGCTCGGGATCCTGCTCCTGGTCGCCCTTCTCCTTCTGCTGGTCTTCGGGCTTCTGCTGCTGCTGCTCCTGTTCCTGCTGCTCGCGCTCGCGCTCGATCTCGTCCAGCTCGCGCAGCCGGCGCTGGATCAGCTCGAGGTTGGCGCGGGTATCGATATCGCCCGGGCCTGCGCGCAGCCGCAGCGCGAGCTCCGCCCGCGCCTCGCGGTAGCGCCCGCGCGCCAGCTCGACGTCGTCCGGCCCCTCCTTGCCCTTCGTGGCCGGCAGCGGAGCGAGGCCCGCGGCGCCGGGCTGGGGATCCAGCGGCGGCAGGCCGAGCTTCGAACGCACCTCGTCCACGCGCAGCCGCAGCTCCTCGGCGTCGGCGAGCAGCACCGAGCCCGCGTTGTAGAGCGAGTCGAGCCGCAGCTCGCCGGGACCGGCGAGCGCCGCGCCGGAGCGGAACGCCGCCACGGCGCCGGCGCGATCGGCCGCGCGCTCGCGGGCGACGCCCAATAGATAGGAGCCCTCGGCCCGCTCGCGCTCGGGCGCCGCCTGCCACTCGGCGGAAGCGGCGAGGACCGCGGCCAGCTCGAGCGCGCGCTCGTGCTGCTCGTCCTCGGAGCGATCGCGGATCACGCGCAGCGTGTCCGGGACGCTACCCGCGTGCGCCTCGCCCGTTTCGAGGGCTTCTCGAGGGGCCTGCGCGGGAGCGGCGGCCTGCAACGCGAGCAGCAGGAAGCCGAGCGGGGCGATCATGCGGCCTCCTTCGCGCCCCTTGCGCGCCATCGCTCGGCGCCCCGGGAGGCTCGCCGCTCGCGCAGCCCGGCCTCGGCGAGCATGCAACCCAGCGCCAGCCCCAGGAACCACTGGAAGCGATCGTGCGGCACCGATTCCTGGCCGTCCTCCAGCTCGCGACCCTCCAGGCGCGAGATGCGCTTGGCGTACAGCTCCTCCAGCGGCGTCGGCGAGCGCGTCGCCGCCAGGTACTCGCCGCCCGTCGTGTGCGCGATGGCGGCCAAGCTTTCGCCGGCCAAGGCCGAGATCACCTCGGCGCCGCTCGGATCGGTGACGAAGCCTTCGCGGCCGCCCTCCCCCATCACGGGGATCTTGCCACCGGCCTCGGTCGCCATCCCGACTACGAACACGCGGATCCCGCGCTGGCGCGCCACCGCGGCGGCCTCGAGCCCGCGCCCGCCGAGGTCTTCGCCGTCGGTCAGGAGCACGATCGCTTCGTGCGCCCCGGTGCGGCCGTCGAAGAGCGCGAGCGCGTGCTGCAGCGCCGCGCCGAGGTCGGTGCCGCCGACCACGTTGTCGTCGGGCGTCACGGTGTCGAGCAGCTCGCGCAGCGTGGTGCGATCGTGGGTCAAGGGCGCGATGTCGCGCGCGGTGCCGGAGAAGGCGACCAGCGCCACGCGGTCCCCGCGCAGCGAGTCCAAGAGTCCCGAGACCTCGCGCTTGGCGCGCGCGAGCCGATCGGGCCGCAGGTCGCGCACCAGCATGCTGCGCGAGGTGTCGATCGCGACCACGAGGTCGAGTCCGCGCCGGTGGACCGCCCGGAGCGTATAGCCGCGTACCGGCCCGGCGAGTGCGACGCCGATCAACGTGCACGCGGCAGCGGCGAGGACCACGCGGGCCCGGGCTCGGTTCTCCGAGAAACCCGGGAGGAAGCGCTCCATCTGGCGCGGGGCGACCAGGCGCACGCGGGCGCGGCGCCGCGCGGCGAGCCCCCACAAGCCGGCGGCGAGGACTGCAAGCCCGCCCAGCGCGAGCGCGAGCTGCGCGGGGCGCAGTAGGTCGAAGAGCCCGAGCGTCAGGGCTGCGCTCACGGCAACCTCCTCGCCCAGGTCGAGACCGAGAGCCAAGCCAGCGCGTACAGCGCGAGCGCCGGCAGGAGGAAGGTCGGGTAGAGGTCTTGGGTCTCGGTGTAGCGCTCCTCCTTGCGCTCGGTCCGCTCCAGCGACTCGATCTCCGCATACACCCGCTCGAGGGCAGAGCGGTCGCGCGCGCGGAAGAAACGCCCGCCGGTGGTCTTCGCGATCTCCTCCAGCTCCTGCGTGTTCAGCTCGCGCTCGGTCGGGTAGATGCGGCCGAAGATGTCCTCCTGGTAGACGTAGCGGCCGGCGAGCACGGTGTAGACGCGGACCTTCTGCTCGGCGGCGAAGCGGCCGGCCTCCAGCGGCTCGATGTCCTGGACGTTGTTCTCGCCGTCGGTCAGGAGCACGACGACGCGCGACTCGGCCTCGGAGTCGGCCAGGAGCGCGACCGCCTTCGCCAGGCCGCGGCCGATGGCGGTGCCGTCCTCGACCTCGGTGCGCACCAGCTCGACACTCGAGAGCAGTCCGCTCAAGGCTCCCACGTCGAGCGTGAACGGGCAGACGAGCTGCGGATACTGGGCGAAGGCGATCAGCGCCACGTTGTCGCTCGCGCCGACCTGGTCGGTCATGCGCCGCACGGCGAAGTCGCCGACGACCTCCTTGACCACGTCGAGGCGGGTGCGGTTGGCGTCCAGGTCGGGGTACTTCATCGAGCTGGAGCGGTCGATCGCGAGCACGATGTCGACGCCCTCCGAGGTGTGCGCCGCGAGCACGTCGGCGCGCACCGGGCGCGCCAGGGCGAGCGAGGCGAGGACCAGCGCGGCGCCC
>DATKBQ010000037.1:0-12744 GCA_035546375.1 Planctomycetota bacterium
CCTCGCCCCACTCCGTGCTGCCGATCAGGCCGAACTCCTCGGCGTCCCAGAAGCCGAGCACGATCGTGTGGCGCGGCTTCCAGCCGGCCTTCGCGCGCTCGCCCAAGCGCTGCGCGGCGCGCAGGAGCGCGACCGTGCCCGAGCCGGCGTCGTTCGCCCCGCGCACCCAGGCGTCGCGGTGGTTGCCGGCGACGACCACGCGCTCGTCCTCGCCCGGCAGCGTCGCGATCACGTTCCCGATCGAGCGCAGCTCGCGCGGCACGTCGAGCGCGAGCCGCACCTCCGCGGGCCCGGGCCCGACCGGCGCGCGCACGGCGTCGCCGGAGGCTTGCGGCAGTTCGACCTCGACCCGTCGCGCGAGGATCGCCCGCGCGTCGCGCGCACCGATCGGCAGGCACGGGATCCGCGGCAGATCCGCTGCGCAGTCCTCCAGGCTGCGCCGTTTCCCGTCCACGCCGGACGCAGGCGAAGGCACGCCCGGCGTGGTCGGATCGCCCGGCGCGCGCGAGATCGAGGAGATCGAGCCGCGCTGGGCCTCGGTGTCCGGCTTCCACGGTCCATCGGGCCAGGTCGGGCCCTTCGCGTCGCCGTCGCCCGCGGGATCGCTGAAGAGCAGGATCCCGGCGCAGCCGTGCTCGGTCGCGAGCTCGACCTTCACGCCGCGGTAGGAGCGCCCGTAGCGTGCGAGCGCGATCCTGCCGCGCACGTCCACGCCGGCCGCGGTAAGCCGCTCGTAGTCCGCCCGCAATCCATAGCCGACGTCGACGACCGGCGCGCGCACCTCGCCGCTCGCCGACCAAGCGTTGTAGGCCGGCACGTCGCCCGGAGGGTCGGCGTCGGCGTCGAAGCACTCGACGCGCCGGACGAGCGCCTCCTCACCCTCCGCCCCTTCCGCTGCCGGCCCGGCGTACAGCTCGAACCCGAGCTGGCGCGGGAGCGAGAGCAGGACCACCCGCTCCTCCAGCTCGACTCGCCAGCCGGCTTCCTCGAGCTTCTCCGCCACGAAGCGCGCCGCGCGGATCGAGCCGACCGTGCCGGCCAGCCTCGGCGCCGCGCAGAGCTCGCGCAGGAGTTCCCGCGAAGGCGGCCCGCTCTCCTGCACCGGCGCGGCGGCCGCGATCGCCAGCGCGGCCGCGGCGATCCCGCCGGCTCGGATTCGCTTCTCGAGGGTACCCATGAAGGATCGGCCCGTCCTGCAGCGCTCGGGCTCCAGCGCGGGCCGAACCGCCAGCATAGGCCACACGCGCTCGCGCGGGTATCCCGGCCCCGGCGCATGGAGGGCGCCAAGCCATCCGCGGGCGAAGGCCCCGCTCCATATCAGGGACAGATCGTGAAGTGCAGCCCGTCCGACAGGCTGACGTTGTTCGGGGGCGCGAAGCCGGGGTCGCGGAGCCAGTACTGGCCGTCGACCGAGCTGCCGGCGACCAGCCCCGGGTCCACGCCGCTGGCGATGTAGGTGTTGAAGTCCATGCCGAACGTGCCGCCGCAGGGGCCGGTGCCGCCGGAGTTCTGCAAGAAAGTCCGCATCAGCGGGGCTTTGACGCACAGGAACCCGCCCTTGAAGGGCGCGGCCTGCTGGCCGCTCCGGCCGTAGAAGAAGAGCCCGGGCTGGTTGTCGAGGAGGCGCAGGGCTCCGACCGTGAAGCCGCTGCCCGCGGACGCGCTCGGAGTGCCCTGGAAGTAGATCGAGGGCGCGCAGCCCTTCGAGCTGGTCTTCGCGCTGCAATAGGTGCTCACCCAGGCGCCGGCGATGCGCGCGACCGTGCGGTCCTTACCCGCCGCTAGGAGGTCGTAGGCGAGACCGCCGCCCAACACGGGCACGTCGCACTGGCCGTAGGTGTTGTCACCCCAGGCCACGACGGTGCCGTCGCTGCGCCGCGCGACGCTGTGGTAGGTCCCGGCCGCGACCGCGACGTAGACGACTCCGGGTGGCAGGGCAGGCACGTTGCACTGGCCGAAGAAGTTGTGCCCCCAGCCCACGACCGAGCCGTCGCTGAGGCGTCCGAGGTTGTGGTAGGTGCCCGCGGCGATCTCGACGTAGACGAGGCCGCTCGGCGGTGCCGGCACGCTGGACTGGCCATAGACGTTCCATCCCCAGCCGAGGGCCGAGCCGTCGCTCACGCGCGCGACCGAGTGGCCCCAGCCCGCTTCGACTTCGACGTAGGTCAGGCCGCTCGGCAGCGCGGGCACGTTGGCCTGGCCCTTTCCGTTGTCGCCCCAGGCGACCACCGAGCCGTCGCTGCGCCGGGCGAGGCTGTGGTCGCCGCCCGCCGCAACCTCGACGTACGCGAGTCCGCTCGGGAGCACCGGGACGTTGCCCTGGCCCTTCGCATTGTCGCCCCAGGCCACCACCGAGCCGTCGCTGCGCCGCGCGAGGGCGTGGTAGCCTCCGGCGGCGACCGAGACGTACGTCAGACCGGTCGGGAGCACGGGCACGTTGCCGAGCCCGCCCCAGGTGCTCACGGAACCGTCGTTGAGGAGCGCGAGCGTGTGCGACCCGATCATGCCGGCCGAGAGCTGGATGGGGTCGAGGCCGCAGGTGAACGCGGGGAGGTTGCCCTGGAGTAGGCCGTTGTCCCCCCAAGCCACTACCGATCCATCGCTGCGCCGCGCGACGGAGTGCACGTAGCCGGCGGAAACCTCCACGTAGTCGAGGCCGCTCGGCAGGGCCGGCACGTTGCTCTGGCCTGCTTGGTTGGCGCCCCAGGCAACGACCGAGCCGTCGCTGCGCCGCGCGACGGCGTGCTGCAATCCCGCGGCGATCTCGACGTAAGTCAGGCCGCTTGGGAGCATAGGCACGTTCTGGACGCCGAGGTACGGGTTTCCCCAAGCGACCACCGAGCCGTCGCTGCGGCGCGCGAGACTGAAGCGATCACCTGCCGCGATCTCGACGTAAGTGAGTCCGCCGGTGAGCGCCGGCACGTTGCACTGGCCGTAGGTGTTCTTCCCCCAGGCGACGACGGATCCGTCGCTGCGCCGCGCGAGGGTGTGATCCCTCCCCGCCGCCACCTCGACGTAGGTGAGACTGCCGGTGAGCGCGGGCACGTTGCTCTGGCCGTCCCAGTTGGCTCCCCAGGCGACGGCCGATCCGTCGCTGCGGCGCGCGATCGAGTGGTAGCTGCCTCCCGCGACCTCGACGTAGGTGAGGCCCGAGGGAAGCGCCGGCACGTTGCCCTGGCCGAAGTAGTTGGCCCCCCAGGCCGCGATCGAGCCGTCGCTGCGCAGCGCCAAGCTGTGCTCCGAGCCCGCGGCGATCCGGACGTAGGTGAGGCCGCCGGTGAGCGGGGGCACGTTGCACTGGCCGTGGCTGCTCCAGCCCCAGGCGACCACCGAGCCGTTCGCTTGCCGCGCCAGCGTGAAGACGCCTCCGGCCGCGATCTCCGCGAACGCCTCGTCATTGTAGCTGCTGTTGAACGCCAGCTTGCCCCACCCCGTGACGTTCGACTGGGCGCTCGCTCCGCCGGTCAGGCCGGTGAGCACCGAGCCGAGGGTGATCAGCGACGCAAACGAGGCCTGGACGGCGCGTATCATGGGAACCTCTCTCCTCCGTTGGAGGGTGATCGAAGGCTTGCTGCCGCGCACGCCGGAGCTGGATGGAGGGACGGGCGGAACGCTGGACTGCACGTGTTGTGCGCCACTTCGCCCTCCACGCTTGCGCCGGCTCCGATCGACGGCGGTCGCGACGCCAGTCTCGCCCGGCGACTCGCGTCCCGCTCGACCGTGTGTTGAAATCCCTCACGGGTTCCTCCGGCCATCCGCGCGCGCCGTCGCATCGATGACGGTACTCCCGAACGCTCCCAGCCGCCAGACGAGGGCCTGCGAAGGGGCTTCCGGGCGTGCGGGCGGCGCGGCGGCGCTCGGCCGATGCGGAATCTCGGACCCCTCCTCGGCT
The DNA here is from genome assembly GCA_035546375.1 of Planctomycetota bacterium. Classification (GTDB taxonomy): domain Bacteria; phylum Planctomycetota; class UBA1135; order UBA1135; genus DATKBQ01. The sequence goes on from DATKBQ010000037.1 coordinate 3,893, forward strand.
TCGTGCTCCTGGCCGCGGTGGTCGCGCTGTTCGGGGCTTCCTGGCTGCTCCCGAGCCGCGTCGAGGTCGAGCGCCACGAGCTCATCGCGGCACCGCGCGAAAGGCTCCACGCCTGGGTGGGGGACCTGCGCCGCTGGCCGGAGTTCGCTCCGTGGAGCGAGCGCGCCGATCCGACCGCCGTCTTTCGTTTCGAGGGTCCCGGCGACGAAGCCGGCGCGGTGCTGGCATGGCGTGGCGAGCGGCTGGGCGAGGGCCGGCTCACCGTCACGGCGAGCGATCCGGCGAAGGGGCTCTGGTACGACCTCTCGCTGGCGGGCGGCCGGCGCCTCTGGAAGGGGGCCGTGCGCTACCTGCCGGCCGGATCGCCGGGAGCGACGGAGGTGGTCTGGTCCCAGGCCGGCGAGCTCGGCGGGGTGCTCGCGCGCTGGCAGGGCCTCGCCGTCGATCGGGCGCTCGGGCCGGCGCTCGAGGAAAGCCTGGAGCGGCTCGCCGGCCTCGTGGAAGGCTCCCCGGCTGGCCCGGATCGGCCGAAACCTCCCGGAGATTGAAATCCCCAGGCCCGCCGAGCTATGCTGCTGGGCTGGCGCGGCGAGGCCGAATTCGGCCCCGCGCCCTCCCGGCCGCCGCCCGCGACCCCCGCGCCCCGCCATCCCGGGGATACCGTCGATGGAACTCACCCTACCGCAGCGTCTCCAGAAGTCGGTCTCCGGCTCCTTCCACAAGACGGCCCTGTTGCAGAAGCGCGTCCGCGAGCTGATCCGCGGCGCCGCGCCCCTGATCGAGACGAAGGAGCGCAACCCGATCAAGATCGCGTTCCTCGAGATGGAGCGCGGCCTGATCGAGCTGATCCCCGACGAGGAGCCGCCGCCGCCCGTTCTCTAGCGGCCCCAGCCGCCCCCAGCCGCGCCGCAGGCGCGGCGTGTCTATCGGTCTCGGTGAGACTTGCCTTGCGCGTCCCTCCCAAAGGATTCGCGCGCCGTCGCCCAGCGTGAAGTCGCTACGATCGCGCTCGCAGAGCGCCATGGGACGCACCGACGATCGCCTCGCCCGCCGCGGCGGTGCCGTCGAGCTCTTGCGCGCGCCGGCCGCGTTTTACGGCGTGGCCGTGCGCTGTCGCAATCGACTCTACGACCGCGGCTGGCTGCGCGCCGAACGGCTCGACCTGCCGGTCGTCAGCGTGGGCAACCTCACGGCCGGCGGAACCGGCAAGACGCCGCTCGTCGCGTGGGTCGCGCGCGAGCTGGAGCGCCGCGGGCTGCCCCCCGGGATCAGCACGCGCGGCTACAAGGCGCCGCGCGGCATGGCCGGCGACGAGACCCTGCTCCTGGCGGAACTCCTGCCCGGCTCGCTCTACGCCGAGGACCCCGACCGCGTGCGCGGCGCGCGGCAGTTGGCTGAGCTCGGCGCCGGCGCGGTCGTGCTCGACGACGGCTTCCAGCACCGGCGGCTCGCGCGCGATCTCGACCTGGTGCTCGTCGATGCGACGCGGCCGTGGGGGCTCGCTGTGGATGCGGCGGGGCGGAGCGTACGCGCGCTCTTGCCGCGCGGGCTCTTGCGCGAGCCGCCGGAGGCGCTCGCCCGCGCCGACCTGATCCTGGTCACGCGCGCCGACCAAGTTGGCGAGGAACGCCTGCGGGCGCACGAGCGCGAGCTCTCCGGGCTCGCGCCGCACGTTCCGCTGGCGCGCGCCGCGCACCGCCCGGTTGCCCTGCGCGAGGAGCGCGACGGCCGCACGTCCCGCCGTCCGCTCGAGGATCTGCGCGGCCGCCCGGTCGATCTCGCGAGCGGCATCGGCAACCCCGAGGCCTTCGAGGCGAGCGTGCGCGCGCTCGGCGCGCGGATCGAGCGCCACGCGCGGTTCGGCGACCACCACGCGTGGAGCGCGCGCGACCTCGCGGGCCTGGGCGAGGGCGGCCGCTGGCTGGTCACGACCGCGAAGGACGCCGTCAAGCTGCGCGGCCTGGTACCCGAGCTGCGCGTGCTCGAGATCGAGATCGAGATCCTCTCCGGCGCGGCGCCGCTGGAGGCGATGCTCGACGGAGTTGCGCGGCCTCGGGGCGAGCACGCGCGTGCGGCGCGGCCCGCGGGGCTCCATGGCTGAGCGCGCGCCGCCGTTCGCGCCGGCCCGCGCCGCCGCACCGCCGACCTGGCCGATCCCGTGGCAGGAGGTCTCGGGCGACCGAGACGGCGCGCTGGCCTGGCTCGAGTACGCGCTCGTGCGCGCAGCGCTCGGTGTCGCGGCGTGGATGCCCGACCCCTTCCAAGCCGGGCTCGCCGGCGCGCTGGCGCGGCTGGCGCGCGCGCTCGACCGGCGCCACTCCGACGCGGCGCGCGCTTTCATCGCGCAGGCGCTCGGTCCCGCGGCCGGCGAGCGCCGCCGAGAGGAGCTCGTGCTCGCCGCGTGGCGCCACCTCTTCCTGGGCGCGCTGCGCGGCGCAGCCTTCGAGCGCAGGGTCGACCTCGACGACCTCGACGCGCACTGCGAGATCCATGTCCATCCCGACGCCCAGCGCGTGATCGACGAGCGGCGCGGCGCGCTCTTCGTCAGCGCGCACGTCGGCGCTTGGGAGGCGGTGCTGGCCCTAGCGCCGCGGCTGGGCTTCGAGCCCTTCTACGTCGTCTCACGCCCGCCGCGGAACCGCCCGCTCTCGCGCTACGCGCAAGCGAAGCGCGAGCGCCTCGGCGTGCGGCTGATCCCGCGTCACGGCGCGGTCGAGGCGATGTCCGAGATCCTGGCCGCGGGCGGTTACGTCGCGCTGCTGCTCGACCAGCGAGCGCGGCGGCGCACGGTGCTGGCGCCGTTCTTCGGACGGCCGGCGCACTGCGAGCGCGTCCCCGGCGTGCTCGCGCGGCGGCTGCGCGTGCCGATCGCCTTCGGCGCCTGCTACGAGACCGGGAAGCCCTTCCGCTACGAGCTGCGCGTCACGCGGGTCGTCTGGCCGGAGGAGATCGAGCGCGCGTCGCCGGCCGAGGTGGCGGCGCTCGTCAACTCGGAGCTCGAGCGTATGATCTTGGCCCGACCGGAGCAGTACTTCTGGCTGCACGAGCGCTACAAGAAGGCGCCGGAGCCGCCCGCGAAGCCGGCGGAGTGAGCCCTACAGCGCGCCACCCTCGCCGACCGAAGTTCCCGAGCCGATGGACCCCGAGAGCGATCCCTTCCCGGAGCTGAAGCGCGTCCGCACCTACCCGCTGGGCGCGCGGCCGAGCCTGGTGCGGGTCGAGGACTTCTGCCAGGTGCCCGAGCCGACGCCGGGGTTCCTGGCCTTCGTCGACGCGCTGCCCGACATCTACGCCGGCAAGGCCTTCAAGGAGCTGGTCGCGCGCCTGGTGCGCGCGAAGCTGCACGGGAGACCTGTGGCGCTGGCGCTCGGCGCGCACGTGCTCAAGGTCGGCCTCGCGCCGCTCGTGATCGATTTGATGCGCCGTGGCGTCGTCGACTTCGTCGCGCTCAACGGCGCCGGCGCGATCCACGACTTCGAGATCGCTACCGCGGGCGTGACCTCCGAGGACGTCGCAGCGCAGCTCGCCAAGGGGTTGTTCGGCTTCGCGGAGGAGACCGGGGTGGGGCTGGCGGAGGCCGTCGAGCGCGGCTGCAATCCGCGCGAGGGCGAGGAGCCGGGCTTCGGGCTGGGCCTCGGGCGGCTCCTGATCGAGCGCGAGGCGCCGCACCGCTCGCTGAGCGTGTGCGCGGAGGCCGTGCGCCTGGGCATCGGCGTGAGCGTGCACGTCTCCCTCGGCGCGGACATCGTGCACATGCACCCCGCCGCCGACGGCGCGCGGATCGGCGAGGCGTCGATGATCGACTTCCGCCACGTGTGCCGCTTCGTGCACGGCCTGGACGGCGGCGCGTGGATCAACGTCGGCTGCGCGGTCGTCTTGCCGGAGGTGTTCCTCAAGGCGGTCAGCGTCGCCATCAACCTGGGCGCGGACCTGGACGGGATGACGACGGCGAACCTGGACATGCTGCGCCAGTACCGCGCCGAGACGAACGTCGTCGCGCGGCCGCCGGGGCGCGGGATCTCGATCCTCGGGCAGCACGAGCTGATGCTGCCGCTCTTGCGCCTGGCGGTGCTCTCTAGGCTCGAGGCGGAGGGCTGGCGCGTTCCGCAACGCCCCGAGAAGCGCGAGGAGGCGCGGCCGTGAGCTCGCTCGAGCTGAAGAGCGCGCTCGAGACGCTCGCCCGGCCGCGGATCCTGGTCTTGGGCGATCTGATCCTCGACCGCTACATCACGGGCGACGTCGAGCGCATCTCGCCCGAGGCTCCGATCCCGGTCTTGTCGGCGCGCTCGTCGGAGGAGCGGCTGGGCGGCGCGGGCAACGTGTCGGCGAACCTGCGCGCGATGGAGGCCGAGGTCGAGGTCCTGGGCGTGCTCGGCGACGACGGGCGCGCGCGGCGGCTGCGCGGGATGCTCGAGGCGATCGGGATCGAGTGCGGCGGGTGCCTGGTCGACCCGGATCGGCCGACGACGGAGAAGACGCGCATGCTCAGCGGCGGGCAGCAGATCGTGCGCGTCGACTGGGAGCGCACGGCGCCGATCGACGAGGCGCTGGCGAAACGCCTCCTGACGGACCTCGCGGCGCGGGTGCGCCGCGCGCGGGCCGTGGTGGTCTCGGACTACGGCAAGGGCTCGCTGACGCGCGGCGTGCTCGCCAGCGCGATCGAGGCGGCGCGTGGCGCGGGCGTGCCGCTGCTGGTGGACCCCAAGGGGACGGACTACTCGCGCTATCGAGGTGCGACGCTGATCACGCCCAACCGCAAGGAGGCGGAGGAGGCGCTCGGGCGGCGGCTCGAGGGGCTCGACGAGCTGCCGGAGGCGGCGCGCGAGCTGCTGGAGGTCGCGGAGCTGTCGGCGGTCGTGATCACGCTCGGCGCACAGGGCATGTTCCACATGACGCGCCAGGGGAAGTCCGGGCACGTGCCGACCGTGGCGCGGGCGGTGTTCGACGTGACCGGCGCGGGCGACACGGTGATCGCGCATCTGGCGCTCGGGATGGCCGCCGGGTTGCCGCTGGAGGTGGCGGTCGACCTGGCGAACTACGCGGCCGGGATCGTGGTCGGCAAGCGCGGTGCGGCGTCGGCCACGCGCGCGGAGATGTTCGCCGCGCTGGACGCCGACGGCGCGCCGCCGGGCGGCGGCAAGGTGATCCCGCCCGACCACCTCGACCGGGCGCTGGCCGAGTGGCGCTCGCAGGGCCGGCGGGTCGTGTTCACCAACGGCTGCTTCGACATCCTGCACGCCGGGCACGTCGAGTACCTGCGCTTCGCCCGCTCCAAGGGCGATGTCTTGCTCGTGGGGGTCAACGACGACGCGAGCGTGTGCCGCCTCAAGGGCGACGGCCGGCCGGTCAACCCGCTGGCTGACCGCATGGCGGTGCTGGCGGCGCTGGAGATGGTCGACGGCGTGACGCCGTTCTCGGAGGACACGCCGGCCCGGATCATCGAGCGCGTGACGCCGAACGTGCTCGTGAAGGGCGAGGACTGGAGGGAGAAGGGCGTCGTCGGCCGCGAGTGGGTCGAGAGCCACGGCGGCGAGGTGCACCTCGCGCCGCTGGTTCCGGGGCGCTCGACGAGCGGGATCCTGGAGCGGGCGCGCGGGCAGGCGGCGTCGTAGCTCCCTACGTGGCCGCTCGCTTGATCAAGGAGCCCGGCGGCGGCTTCCGAGGAGAGTGGCAGTCGCCCGCCGCCGGGCTGTCCCCCACGCTTAAAGATCAGCAGTTCGGCCGCCGAACTTGCCCGTTTTCTTGCGGAGATCTTGCGGTGGGGCACCGATTCCCGCTGGTGCTACGCCCGTAGGCGGCGCCGCGGGAGGCGGACGGGCCCTGCTCGCTTCCTACGGCCGGCGGCTTCAGTAGGATGCGCCGATCCGCGGCGACGGCCCGGCCCGGCCCCACGCCGTCACGCGAGCCTCCATGCGCGTCCTCTTCGTCTACCCCAACCTCTACACCCAGATGGGGTTCAACCACGGGCTGGCCTCGCTGTCGGCCTGCCTGAAGGAACGCGGGCACGAGACGCGGCTCGTCAACCTGAACGAGAACCTGCCGCCGGTCCCCACGCGCGAGGACCTGCTCGAGGAGCTGCGCTCGTGGCGGCCGGGCCTGGTCGCCTTCTCCTGCCTCACCCAGCAGTACCGGGCGGCCCTCGACCTGGCGCGCTGGCTGCGGGGGGCGACGCGCGAGGCTAGGCTCGAGCTGCCGCCGGTGATCGTCGGCGGCATCCACCCGACCATGGTGCCGGCCGAGGTGATGGCCGACGGCGCCTGGGACCACGTCGGGGTCGGCGAGTGCGAGGATGCGCTGGTCGAGCTGGTCGAGCGCCTCGAGCGCGGCGAAAGCCCCGACGGCGTGCGGAACTTCCTCTCCTGGAAGGGCGGCTCGCGGCCGGCGGCGGCCGAGCTCCCGCCGGTATCGGCGGAGCACTGGGCCCACAACCCGGTCGGGCCCTTCCCCGACCTCGCGGCGTTGCCCGAGCCCGACTACGCGCTCTTCGACACCCAGCGCATCACCGAGGCGAAGCACGGCTGGTTCGGGCTCCTGTCTTCGCGCGGGTGCCCCTACCGCTGCACGTATTGCTTGAATCACAAGATCGTCGACCGCTACCGCGACGAGCTCGGCCGCTCGGCCACCGGCATCGGCTTCTTCCGCTTCCGCCCGGCCAACAAGCTCGTGAGCGAGATGCGCCACGTGCTCGAGCGGTACCGGGGGATCGGCACGTTCATCTTCGACGACGACCTCTTCACCCAGGACGTGGACCACGCGCTCTCGGTCTGCGCCGCCTACGAAGCCAGCGGGCTCGGCGTGCCCTTCGTGGTCAACAGCCACGTCAAGCAGCTCGACCCGCGCGTCGCCGAGGCCCTCGCGCGCGCCGGGTGCCGCATCCTCAAGCTCGGGATCGAGTCCGGCTCGCCTCGGGTGCGCAAGGATGTCCTGCAGCGCTTCATGTCGAACGATGAGATCCTCGAGACCGTCGCGACGGCCGAGCGCGCGCGGCTGCACACCTCGGGCTTCGTCATGGTCGGGCTGCCCTTCGAGACGCGCGCCGAGCGACTCGAGACCGTCGACCTGCTCGCGCGCTCGCGCATCGGCCGCTTCCGCACCTCGCTCTTCTTCCCTTTCCCCGGGACCGAGGGCCACCGCCTGGCCGTCGAGGGCGGATTCCTCGACCGCGGGCGCGAGGCGACGCTCACCAACTTCACGGACTCGAGCTGCCTCGACTTCGGCGTGGAAGAGAACCTCTTCGTCGACAAGCTCGCGACGTGCATGCCCTGGTTCGTCAACGCGCGGCTCGACCTCGGCGGAGAGGCGCCGGCGGCCGCGCGCTACGCGCCGCTCGTCGAGCGCGTGGTTGCCATGGACGGGCGCGAGTGGGAGGGCTTCAAGCCGCGCGTCCGGGAGGTCGACGCCGACCTGGCCGCGCAGTGCGCCGCGGCCGGCGAGCTGCACTACGCGATCCGCTACAACGCATGGATGGGCGTGCGATCGGACTTCTACCTGGCCGAGGAGACCGGGATCGAGTGGGCCACTGCCGCCGCGCAGCCGGTGCCGGACGAGCTGCGCGAGCTCTCGCTCGCCGCCGCGGCCGACGAGGTGTGTTGAGGGCTCGCGTGCGATGGGCTCGGACGCGCGCATCTCCGACTTCGCAGGGCTGCGCGTCGCCGTCGCCGGCGACCTGATCGCCGACCACTACCTCGTGACCGAGCCGCGCGGGCTCTCGCGCGAGGCGCCGGTCATGGTCCTACGGCACGTCTCCGAGCACCTGGGCGCCGGCGGAGCGGCGAACGTCGCGCGCAACCTGCGCGCGCTCGGAGCGACCACCCTGTGCATCGGCGCGCTCGGTCGCGACGCGCGCGGGCGCGAGCTGTACGAGCTGCTCGAGCGAGACGGGATCGACGTCTCGGCCGTGGTCACCGTTCCCGGCTGGACCACGCCCACCAAGACGCGGGTCGTCGCCGCCGAGCCGCGCCGCAACGTCCAGCAAGTCCTGCGCATCGACCGCGAGCCTGCCGCGCCGGTGGACGAGCAGGCGCGCGACGCGCTCGCGGCCAGGGTCCGCGCGCTCGCCGGGGCGGTCGACGCGCTCGTGGTCTCCGACTACGACTACGGGGCGGTCGACGGCGAGCTGGCGCGCGCTGCGCGCGAGCTCTGCGCTCGAGGCGTGGTCGTCGTCCTCGATCCGCGCTCGCAGCTCGAGGGTTTCGAGGGGCTCACGGCGCTGACTCCCAACGTCGGCGAGCTCGCGCGCTTCACCGGCCATCCGCCGGCGCGGCTCAACGGCGCGGCGGCCCTCGCGCGGGCGGCGCAGGGGCTGATCTCTAGCGCGCGCCCCCGCTGGCTCCTGGTGACGCGCGGGAACCTCGGCATGGCGCTCTACGGCGAGGGCTGCCCGGAGAGCGGGCTCCTGGTCGAGGCCTCGGGGGCGGGCAACGTCACCGACGTGACGGGCGCGGGCGACACCGCGGCCGCGGTCTTCGCGCTCGCGCTGGCGGCCGGCGCGGAGGCGCCGCGCGCCATGCACCTCGCCAACGCCGCTTCGGGGGTGGTGGTCAGGGCGAGCGGCACCGCGGTGTGCACCCCCGACGAGCTGCGCGCGGCGATGGTGACATCGCCTCCGCCGGTGCGCGCCGCAGGGGCGGCGGGCTGATGCCGGCGCCGCTCGGGGGGGGCCGCAGGCGCGGGCTCGTCCCGCGCGAGGAGCTGGCGCGCGAGCTCGAGCGCCTGCGCGCCGGGAGGTCCGACCTGCGCGTCGTGCTCGCGAACGGCTGCTTCGACCTCCTGCACGCGGGCCACGTCCGCTACCTCGCCGACGCCCGCTCGCGCGGCGACCTCTTGGTGGTAGCGCTCAACGCCGACGCCTC
>DATKBQ010000038.1:0-3623 GCA_035546375.1 Planctomycetota bacterium
CGGCCGAAGACGGCCGATCCTCGCGCGGAGTTCAAAAGGGCTTCGCGCCCGAAGGTCAGGGCCAAGGCCGTTAGACTCGACGGGGCCGGGTGTCCTCGTGGTCGAAGGAGGAGTTGTGCGCAATCGAGGTCCGATGCTGATCCTCCTGCTCGCGCTGCTCGGTGCGGGCATCCTGGGGGCGGGATGGTGGTTGGTTCAGGAGGCGCCGGCGGGGGGCGAGGCGGCGGCGCTTCCGGAGGCGGAGCCGGCTGCGGGCGCGACGGAATCACGCGCGGAATCGGAGCGCCCTTCACGGCTCGGTAGGCTCGAGGAGGATCGCGCCAGCGTCTCGGCTGCAGAGCGCACGGAAGACTTCGACCTCCCGGACGCGATCTGGCTCGAGGGACGGGTGGTGCTTCCGCCCGGCACGCCGGCCGACGAGCGCGCCATGATGGTCGGGATCGGCTATCCAGAGCCCGGCCTCGATCTCGAGGCCCTGAAGGGGCGCGGCAAGGACGTCGCCGGACTCGACGGAACCGGCGAGCTCGACGACGGCGCTTCGCGCGCGCGCCGCGCCCTCGAGCCGGACGGCAGCTTCCGCCTGCCCTTCGCCAAGGCCACGCGCCGCGCGGTCGTCGCGATCACCGCGCGCTACCTCTATCTCGAAGCGCCGCTGGTGGTCGAGATGCCCCAAGATCCCGTGACGCTCGAGCCGCGGCTCGGCGGCTGGCTCACGGGCCGCCTCGCCCTGCCCTCCAGCGCGCTCGACGCCGGCGCGCTCGAGGGCACCGCGGTGCAGGTGTTCGGGTACTCGCTCGGCGGGGGCGGCATGCACCGAACCTCGGTCAAGGTGGGCTCGGACCTCGCGTTCGAAGCGGGAGGGTTGCGCCCTGAGCTCTCCTACGGGCTGATGATGCAACCCGAGGGTTACGTCGCGGAGCCGATCCTCGGCATCGACTTCCAGGGCGGCGCGCACCTCGAGCGGACGATCGAGCTGCGGCTGGGGTCGACGGTCGGCGGCCGAGTCGTCGACGACTCCGGTGCACCCGTGCCGGGCGTCAGCGTCCGTTTCGAAGCTTGGCGCATGCTCGGGTTCGGCGGCGAGGGCCGCGCGGCGGAGACCGATGCCTCGGGCGCGTTCACCCTGCGCGCGGTGCGGCCGGGCAAGGCGACGATCCTCGCCAGCGCCGACGGCTGGGCCGAGACACGCAGCGAGGCCCTGGAGCTGGCGGACGGCCAGCACGTCGCCGACTTGCGCCTCGTGCTGGGGCGCGGCAACTCGGTAATGGGGCGCGTGCTCTGGCCCGAGGGGAAACCTGCCATCTCCGCGAAGGTGGTCGTGGTCGAGACCCTCGCGGACGGCACGGGCGCCCGACAGAGCTGGCTGCGGCAGGAGGAGCGCACGGGCGAGACCGACGCACGCGGCGCGTTCCGGATCAGCGGCCTCGGCGCGGGACCGTTCACGCTGCGCGCGAGCGCGCTGCGCGGCCAGCCGAACGCCGAAGCCCATGACGGCCACGAAGCCCCGGTCGCGACCTGGTTCGCGCGCCGAGGCGACGTGCCGGCAGGCGCCGACGTCGAGCTCAGGCTCGAAGCCCCGGGCTCGATCCGAGGTCGCGCGCTCGACGACACGGGCGCGCCCGTGACCGCCCTTCGCGCCCAGCTCATGCGCGGACCCTCGGAAGGGAATGCCGGCGGCGCGGAGCACCGCGAGGTCGCGAGTGAGGACGGCAGCTTCGAGATCGGCGGGCTCGAGCCCGGCACCTGGTACGTGCGCTTGGAAGCCGACGGCCACGGGCCTTCGGAAGAGAAGCAAGCTCGCGTCCCCGGTGAGCCGCTCCTCGAGTTCACGCTCCCGCGCTGCGCCACGGTGCGCGGCCGCGCGACCGACGCCTACGGCTCGCCCATCGCCGCGGCCGAGGTCAGCTCGGCCTACGGCGGGACAGGGGAAGAGCGCCCGCCGCCGCAACGCCAGCACAAGGCCGTGACCGACGAGCACGGAGCCTTCGAGCTCGAGGACCTCCCGCCCGGCTCCCTGACGCTGCGCGCCAGCGCGGACGGCTTCGGTCCCGGGGCGGCCGAGCCGCTCGAGCTCGCGCCGGGCGAGGTGCGCGAGGGCGTGCGCGTGGTGCTCGGCCGCGGCGGCACGCTGACGGGCGAGATCTACACCCAGGCGGGCCTGCCCGACGTGGGCCGAAAGATCCAGGTCGGGACGATGCGCCGCGCCGGAGGGCGGCGCAGCGCCGTGTCGGACGCGGCGGGACGATTCCAGGTCGAGCACCTCGCTCCGGGCAGCTACCAGGTGATGGCGGTGCCCGACATCGCCCAGCTATCGCGCGGCGGCGAGCCCGATCCGGCGCAGATCGTGGCGCAGCTCAAGATGACCACCGCGGAGATCCGCGAGGGCGAGACGACCCACGTCGTGCTCGGCGCGCCGCCCAAGGCGCCGGTGCGCCTGCACGGGCGGGTGACCGCCGGCGGAGAGCCGCTGTCGGGAGGGTTCGTCATGGCCTTCGCCGACGGCACCTCGATGCTCTCCAGCATGAAGATGGCGCGCACCGACGAGCGCGGGGCCTACGAGCTGCGCCTCGACTCGCCCGGCGCGTACACGCTGATCGCGAGCCGCGTGATGGGCGGGGACGACGGCAGCGAGTTCCACGAGACGATCCCGGAGCAGCCGGAGCACCGACTCGACCTCGCGCTGCCGCTCGGCAGCCTCGCCGGCACCGTGCGCGGGTCCGACGGGGCTCCGCTCGCGCTCGCGCGCGTCGCGCTCGAGCGCGAGGATGCCTTCTCGGTGCTCTCGTTGGGAGGTCGCAGCATCCGCACCGACGGCGACGGCCGCTACGAGTTCGCGGGGCTCGCGCCCGGGACCTATGCGGTTCGCGCGACCCCGCCGGCGGAGGGTCGAACCCTGGCCGTCGCGGTGCGCGGCGGCGTGGTCGTCGCCGCGGATCGCGCCACGTCGGGGATCGACCTGCGGCTGGCCCGCGCGGGGACGATCTCGGGCAAGGTGCTGGACGCCGAGAGGAGGCCCGCGGAGGGCGCGTCGGTGTACGTGCGCGACGCACAGGGCCGGATCGTGCAGTCCGCGATCCAGGCCGATGCCGGAGGTCGCTTCCGCTTCGACGGCGCCGGCCCCGGCGGCTACACCTTGCTCGCGCGCAAGGGAGACCTGGCGTCCCGCGAGAGCGCGGCCGTCGACGTGGACGAAGGGGAAACGTCCGAGGTCGAGCTGGTGCTCGAGCCGGGCACGCTGCTGCGCGTGAGCGTGGAGGATGGAGAGGGCGCCAGCGTGCGAGCGGCGCTCAGCGTCACGGATGAACGGGGTCGCGAGCTCGCACGCCTCATGGGGCGGGACACGCTCGAAGCGATGATGAGCGAAGGATTCTCATCCACCGAGCAGCGAGTGGGGCCGCTGCCGGCGGGTCGTTACACGGTGCGGGCGACGGCTTCGGACGGGCGCAGCGCGACGCGGCCGGTGACGCTGGCGGGGCAGGGGGAGCGCAGGGTGAAGCTGCGGTTGGAGTGAGCGGGGGTGGCGTCGGGGACTGGGGATCGGGGCCGTGCAGGGGCGCGCTCGCGCGCGCCGCTCCGCGTCCGGTTCGGCCGAAGACGGCCGAACCTACCGCGGAGTTAAAATA
>DATKBQ010000039.1:0-2053 GCA_035546375.1 Planctomycetota bacterium
CGCGCTCGGCGGCGCGGAGCGGGTCCAGCAGTTCGGCGTCTCCGCCGCCCGCGTGGTCGACCGCCGCACCGCGTACGTGCTGCTGCTGCCCGACTTCGGTCCGGAGCGGATCGTGGCGGAGGAGGACTGGAAGCCCAGCCATCTGATCGCGTTCGTGAACGAGTCGCGCGAGTGGCTCGTCGACCTGGGCCGCACCGCGTCGCTGTCCGCCGAGGCCGGTCTGCCAGATCCGCTGGGGCCGATCCCGTGAGAGGTCTTTCGCTCTACGTGCACGTCCCGTTCTGCGCCTCGCGCTGCCCGTACTGCGACTTCGCGACGGCGCCGGCGATGTCGAAGCTGCGCGCGCGGTATGTCGAGGCGCTCGCCATTGAGATCCGGCGCGAGGGCCAGGCGCTGGGCCGCCCACGCCTTCGCACGATCTACGTCGGCGGCGGTACGCCGAGCCTGCTCGAGCCGGATGAGGTCGCGGCGCTCTCGGCCGCCGTGGGCGCGTCGTTCGAGGTCCGGCCGCGCGAGGTCACGGTCGAGGTGAACCCCGCCACGCTCGACCGCGCGCGCCTGGAGGCGTGGGTCGCCTTCGGCGCGACACGGATGTCCATCGGGGCGCAGTCCTTCGCCGAGCGCGGCCTGCGCGAGCTCGGACGGACCCACTCGGTGACCGACGTCGCGCCGGCGGTCGACGCCGCGCGCTCCCGCGGCCTCGCGGTCAACCTCGACCTGATCTTCGGCTGGCCGGGGCAGACGCCCGCGGACTGGACCGCGGAGCTGGATGCGGCGGTCGCCCTTGGGCCCGACCACCTCTCCTGCTACCCGCTGGAGCTGGCGCTCGAGCCCGAGGAGGCTGTCGCGAACTGGCCGGGAGCCGGCTGGCCTTCGGTGGAGCGCTGGCGGCGGGCTACCGCGGCGCGCCAGGCCGACGACCGGGGCCTGGCACTGCTCTACGCCCTGACCCAGCGGCGCCTCGCCCGCGCCGGGTTCGTCCACTACGAGATCGCCAACTGGGCGGTACCGGGCTCCAAGTCGCTTCACAACCTCACGTACTGGCGGAACGGCGAGTGGCTGGGCGTCGGGACCGGCGCGCACTCGCATCTCGGCGGGGTGAGATCGCACCGTCCCGGAGCGCTCGGCGAGTACCTCGACCAGATCGAGCGCGGGGCGCCGCGCGCCGTGGACCCGGGCGCGGACGAGAGGGTGGACGGCGCAATGCTTGGGCTACGCCTCGACCGGGGCCTCGACCTCGCCCGCTACGCCGCCCGTTTCGGCTCGGAGGCCCGCGACAAGCTGGCGGTGGACCTCGCGACCCTCGAAGGGCGGGCCCTGCTGCGCTGGTCCGGCCAGCGCGTGCGCCTCACACCCCGCGGACGCATCCTGGCTAACGAGGTGTTCGTTCAGCTGGTGCCATGAGCATCATTCATGGGGTTGCATGCGCACGACCGACGCGATATGCCGTAGCGCACAAGCGAGATCTGTAGTGGGAGGCGAGATGCAGGACGAGAAGAGCGGAACCGACTGGGGACAGGGTCAGCAGGAGCCGGGCTCGATGTGGCCGGCGCCGCAGCCGGGCATGCCGGCGCCGCCGCCACCGACGTCAACGAGCAGTGGTACCTCGGGGGGCGGACGCAAGTCGGCCGGCGGGCGCAAGCGCGTCGCGAAGGCGGCTTCGCGGAGTCCGCGTACCGGACGCAAGACCACGGCTCGCCGCAAGACGACCGCACGCAAGAGCACGGGACGCAAGACCGCTCGCAAGAGCACTGGACGCAAGACGACCGCGCGACGCGGAGCCAAGGGCACAGCTCGCAAGTCGGCGGGCCGGCGCAAGAGCACCGCGCGCAAGAGCACCGCACGGAAGAGCACCGCGCGGAAGGCGACCAGGAAGACGACCCGGAAAAAGCGCCGCTAGCTAGCTAGGGGTACTGGCGCCGCCCTCGGGCGGCGCTAGTTCCTCTTGCCGCGTCCCATCGCGGGCTTGCGCCCGTGGTTGGCCTTCTTCGAGCGCCAGCGGAGCTTGTTCGCCGTGCTCTGCTTCTTTTGGCTCTTTCCGCCCATCACTACC
>DATKBQ010000040.1:0-4088 GCA_035546375.1 Planctomycetota bacterium
TCCGCGGCTGCGTGAGCAGCGCTCTCGGGCGCAGTTCCACCGCCGACTTCGCGGTGGTGCGGGCGAGGTGCTGGTGCCCGTTGAGCGTCTTGGCCCGCCCGCCCAGCCCGGACAAGCTCCGCACAGCCCTGGGTGAGCAGGCACTCTGGAGCACACTCGGCCAAAGGCATAGAGTGCCGTGCATCCATCCCAGGAGCCGCCCATGCCTTCTCGCCCTGCCTTGTCTTTCCTCCTGCTCTGCGCCGCCTGCGGCGCGCCGCCGCGCGATGCGGAGCCGCGCGAGACCGCGGAGGTTCGCCCCGAGCCGCCCGCGCCCGCGCCCTGGACCGAGACCTTCATGGCGCCGGCCACGCTCGTGGCCGAAGAGGTGCGCATCGAAGGCCCGCCCGGGCTGATCGAGCACGTCGCCGTGGCGCAGGATCCCGACAACATCAGCTACGTCTCGCGCGCCGTGCCCCAGGGGCTGCTCCAGGAGTGGACCGTCAAGCCCAGCGGCTCGGACGAGCCGATCCGCGGCCGGCTGGATGCGCTGGACATCGCCGTGACCCGGCGCCTGGTCGTGCTCGAGCGGCCGGGGCCGGTACCGCTCGTGGTCGAGGCGCGCGGCGAGGTCTGGTGGAGGCGCGAGAGCGACGGGCGCGAGCAGCGCGGTCCAAGCCTGCGGCTCGTGGGAGACCGCCCGCGGTGATCGGGCGCGCGGCGGTCGCGGTCATCTTCGGCTTCGCCGTTGCCGGCTGCTTCGGGCTCCGGCGCACCGCGCCGGGGTACCAGCCGGCGGCCGAGGTGCCGTACGAGGCCGTCGCGCCGCTCGTTCTCGCCCGCGCGCATCTCGAGGCCGGCGAGCTGGGACCGGCGCGCGCGATCTTGGCGGATCTGAGCAGGCGTTTCCCGGACGCGATCGCGATCGGCGTCATGGCCCAGGAGGCCGAGCTCAGCGGCGCGAGCGAGGAGCGGCGCGTGGAGATCGCCCTCGCTGCTGCGGAGCGCACGCGCGAGCGGCCCGGCGTGAGCTCGCTGCTCCTCGCCGCGCGACTGGAGGCCGATCCCGAGCGTGCGCGGGAGACGATCGAGCGCGCGCTCGAGATCGATCCCGACTCCGCCTGGGCGCACTACGCCCTCGCCCACCTCGAGGCGCGTTCGGGCAACTGGGCCCAGGCCCAGAAGAGCCTTGCGCGCGCTCTCGACCTCGAGCCCGGCCACCTGCGCGCGCGCCGCCTCGAGGCCGCCCTGCTCGAGCGCGACGGCAAGCGCGAGCAGGCGATCGCCGCCTACCGCGGCTGGCTCGCCGCCAGCGAGTCCCATCCCCTCGTCGACGGCTCGGCGCGCACGCTCGCACGGCTCGACCTCGCGCAGCTCTACCTCCTCGAAGGTCGCGAGGGCGACGCGCTCGAGGTGCTCGAGGGCCTGGCCGGCGAGCCGTCCCAGGCCGCGCGGCGATTCGCGATCCTGGCGGCGGTCGAGCAGGCCCTCGGCCGGCCCGAGCGCGCGATCGAGGCGGCGCGTGAGGCGCAGCTTCGCGATCCGGAGGACCCGCTGCCGCTGGTGCAGCAGGCGATGCTCGAGGAGCACTGGCTGGAGCACCCCGAGCGCGCGCGCGAGGCGTGGCGGCGCGTGCTCGAGGTCGCGCGGGAGCGAAGCGACCTCTCGGCCTTGATCCTGAGCCTGCGCGCGCGCGTCGCGCTGGAACGCTCGCAGGAAGGCGGCGCAGGCGAGCCCGCCGACGGGGCGTCCCCCGATCCCCGTTCCTAGCGCAACCTGCGCTCTGTCAAGGGTTTAGGGCTGCGCAGGCGCCGACCGGCAGCTCCGCTCGGGGCCGGTGCGGTCGGTTTTCTGCGCAAAGCCATCTCCCGCAAGCACTTGTGTCTACCGAGGACCCTCCCCCCGCGGGCGGCGCCGGGGGCCTCCGGAGCGCCGCCGCGCAGTTGGCCGGCGGTCGCAAGTTCTTACTTGACGGGCAGTTGATGCGATTCGAGAATCGGCCGGGTGGCCCTAGCGCCGGTCCAGGACCTTCCCCCTGAGCGCCTCGTCCCTTCCGGCGCCCACCCCGGCCTTCCCAGGCCCGGATCCGGGCCGCCCGCGAGTCCCCCGATCGCTCGGACCGCCCCCGCCGCCAGCACCGCGATGGCCAACCCCGGGATCGAAAGGACAGCGGGACGATGACTGGCCGCCCGCCGCAGACCGTCACCAAGAAGGAGCTCGTCAATCGGATCTCCGAGCAGACGAAGCAGACCAAGGTGACGGTCAAGGACATCCTCCAGGCCTTCCTCGACGAGATCATCGGCGAGCTCGCCCAGGGCAACCGCCTCGAGTTCCGCGAGTTCGGCGTCTTCGAGGTCAAGGAGCGCGCCGCTCGCCGCGCCCAGAACCCGCGCACGCTCGAGAAGGTCGCCGTGCCCGCCAAGCGCGTGGTCAAGTTCAAGGTCGGCCGGACGATGCGCGAGCGCGTGATCGAGGCCCACGAGCACGCCCGGCGCCTCCAGGCCGCCCAGCGGCAGCCTCCGCCCGCGCGCGGGCCCACGGCCCCCCTGCCGCCGCGGCCGCCGGCCTCGAACTCGCCCTTCTGAGCGCGGCGTCGCGCGTCAGCGCTCGGCGGCCGAGCGGGCGGGCCGGAGCTGGCTCAGGGCCCGGTCCAGGTCGGCGCGCAGGTCGTCGACGTGCTCGATCCCGACCGAGAGGCGCACGAGCCCGTCGGCCAGCCCCGCCGCGCGGCGCTCCTCGGCCGGGATGCTCGCGTGGGTCATGCTCGAGGGCACCTCGATCAGCGACTCGACGCCCCCGAGCGACTCGGCGAGCGTGAACAGGCGCGTGCTCGACGCGAGCGCGTTCGCGGCCTCCGCCCCGCCCTCGAGCTCGAAGGACACCATCCCGCCGAAGGCCTTCATCTGCCGCCGCGCCAGCGCGTGCTGCGCGTGCGAGTCGAGCCCGGGATAGTGCACGCGCCCGACTTTCGGATGGCGCTCGAGGTGGCGCGCCAGCTCGAGCGCGTTCTCGCAGTGGCGGTCCATGCGCACGTGCAGGGTCTTCGTGCCGCGCAACACCAGGAAGCAGTCCATCGCGCCGGGCGTCCCGCCGACCGCGTTCTGGAAGAACGCGAGCTCCGCGCGCAGCTTCGCGTCGTTGCCGACCAGCGCGCCCGCGACGACGTCCGAGTGCCCGCCGAGGTACTTGGTCAGGGAGTGCAGCACGAGGTCCGCGCCGTGCTCGAGGGGCCGTTGCAAGTAAGGCGTGGCGAAGGTGTTGTCGACCACCATGAGCGCGCCGCGCGCGTGGGCCGCGCGCGCGATCGCGGCGAGGTCGCTGATCCGCAGGAGCGGGTTCGACGGCGTCTCGACGTACACGTAGCGCGTGGCCGGCTCGATCGCGGCGGCCACGGCTTCGAGATCGGTCGTGTCGACGAAGCTGAAGCGGATCCGGTAGCGCTCGAAGACGCGCTTGAAGAGGCGCCAGGTGCCCCCGTAGAGGTCGTTGCCAGCTACTACGTGGTCGCCGGGAACCAGGCGGTCGAGCAGCGCGTTGGTCGCGGCGAGGCCGGAGCTGAAGGCGAGTCCCCAGGCGCCGCCCTCGAGGGCAGCGAGGTTGGCTTCGAGCGCCGTGCGCGTCGGGTTGGAGGTGCGCGAGTACTCGTAGCCTTGTCGCGGACGTGCCGGCGCGTCCTGCTTGTAGGTGCTCGTGAGGTAGACCGGCGTCATGATCGCGCCGTTCGCCGGGTCGGGCTCCTGGCCGGCGTGGATGGCAAGGGTTTCGATGCGGTCGGGCGGGGGAGAGGACCTGGGGGGGAGTGTAGCGAGGGAGCCGGAGCGGAGGCGTGGATGCGCACGGCAAGACTCGCAGCAGGCCGAGGACGCGCCGCGCGAGGCGCGCGGCTGCGCCACAGGCCTCGCTTCGCTCGGCGTGGCGCGAGGGCAACGGCGTCCGGCGATGCGAGTGAGCGGTGGGAAGCGCGCGTGATGGACGCGACGGCGAAGGTGTCCACCCCGATCCGAGGACGCGCCCGCGCGAAGCGCGCGGGCTGCGCCACAGGCCTCGCTTCGCTCGGCGTGGCGCGGCCTCGGCGCGGGCTCGCGAGTCGCGTCCATCGCGGGTCGTAG
>DATKBQ010000041.1:0-5279 GCA_035546375.1 Planctomycetota bacterium
CCCCTGCCCCCGGCGAAAGCGGTGCACTCGATCTACGTCACGTAGCGAACCCGTGTCTCCGAAGAGCCGGATGCGGCAATCCCGCACGTCCGGATCTGTGGGGGGCCTGGGCGGGCAACCGCCCAGGTCTACCCGATGACAGATTTCGCGGTCGTCGCAACCGCGCTGTCTGTGGAGGCATCACGGCCTGCGCAAGCCGCGTCGAACTCGGGAGACTGACCGCCGCCCGGGGCCGTGGAACGCTCGATCTCGCCGGGGGAGCCCTCGTCCATCCGTGCATCTGGCGGGACGGTGCGCACGCGCCTAGGCTGGCGGCTGCGCGGTGCGGGTTGCAGGCGCGGCGGCGATGGCCGAGGAGGAGGCATGAAGAGCGAGAAGGCGATCTTTGCGGCGGGGTGCTTCTGGGGCGTCGAGTCGGCGTTTCGCCAGGTCGAGGGCGTGCTGGAGACGCATGTGGGCTACACCGGCGGGTTGGCGGAACGGCCGAGCTACGAGGAGGTGTGCACGGGCCGCACCGGGCATGCGGAGGCGGTCGAGGTCGAGTTCGATCCCGAGCGCGTCTCGTATGGCGAGCTGCTCGAGGTCTTCTGGAGCTCGCACGATCCGACGACGCGCAATCGCCAGGGGCCGGACGTGGGGACCCAGTACCGCTCGGCGATCTTCGTGCAGGGGCCGGAGCAGGAGCGTGCCGCGGTGGAGTCGCGGGCCGAGCTCGAGCGCGAGGGACGCTTCGGCAGGCCGATCACGACCGAGATCGCGCCCGCGGCGACGTTCTGGCGCGCCGAGGAGTACCACCAGCGCTACGAGGAGAAGCACGGCCACGCGGCGTGCGCCTCGACCATCCGGCGCTGAGCGGCGCGCGGCTCGGCTCGGGGCCCTCCGGTTCCGGCCGGCCCGCGTTTGCGGTACAAGGTCGCGTCCGCCGTGCGAGCACGGGGCGCGCGGCGGGGCGAGGTCTTCCCCGCGAGGAGACGATGGAGGGCGACAAGAAGCTGATGCGGTCCCGCGAGGGGCGCGTGATCGGGGGCGTCTGCGCCGGGCTGGGGCGCTACTTCGGGCTCGACCCGACGCTGATCCGGCTGCTCTGGGTCCTGTCGGTGTGCCTGCTCGGCGCGGGCTTCCTGGCCTACGTGATCTGCTGGATCGTGATCCCCGAGGAAGAGGCGCCGGCGGCGTAGCCGGGCGGGGGCGAGGATGGCGCAAGCGCGCAAGGTGATCGTCATCGGCGCCGGGCCGGCGGGCTACGTGTGCGCCATCCGGCTGGCGCAGCTCGGCCAGCGCGTCACGGTCGTGGAGCGCGCGTGGCTCGGCGGCACGTGCCTCAACGTCGGCTGCATCCCCTCGAAGGCGATGATCGCCGCCGGGGCGCTCGTCGAGCGCATCGGGCGTGCCGGAGCGATGGGGATCACCGTCGAGGGGGTCAAGGTCGAGATCGAGAAGCTGGTCGCGTGGAAGGCCGGCATCGTCGGCAAGCTGACCGGCGGGATCGGCGCGCTGCTCAAGGCGCACAAGGTCGACGTGGTCTACGGCGACGCGAGCTTGGTGGACCCGCGCACGGTCGGGGTGCGCACGAAGGAAGGCACGAGCCGGCTGGAGGCGGACGCGGTGGTCATCGCGACCGGCTCGGCGCCGATCGCGATCCCGGGCTTCGACTTCGACGAGGAGCTGGTCTGGTCCTCGACCGGCGCGCTCGCGCCGAACCGCATCCCCAAGCACTTGGTGGTGATCGGCGCCGGCTACATCGGCCTCGAGCTCGGGATCATGTACCGCCACCTCGGCAGCGCGGTGACCGTGCTCGAGGCGACGCCGGGCGCGCTGCCGGGGCAGGATCGCGACTGCGTGAAGGTGATCGAGCGCTCGCTGAAGAAGAAGGGCATCAAGCTGCTCACGCAGACTACCGCCCAGGGGTTCGAGGCGAAGAATGGCACCTCGCGCGTGCGCATCCACTCGCGCGCGGGCGACGAGACGGTGGAGTGCGACCAGATCGCCTCGTGCGTCGGCCGGAAGCCGTACTCCGAGGGGCTCGGGCTGGAGCGGATCGGCTTGAAGGCCGACGCGAAGGGCTTCGTGCCGGTCGATCGGAAGATGCGCACCGCCGTCGAGGGGGTCTACGCCATCGGCGACATCGCCGGGCAGCCGATGCTCGCCCACAAGGGCTCGAAGGAGGGCCTGGTCGCGGCCGCCGTGATCGCCGGCGAGGACGAGGAGTACGACTCGCGCTGCGTGCCGGCGGTGATCTTCACCGCGCCGGAGATGGCCTCGGTCGGCCTCACCGAGGAGCAGGCGCGCGAGCAGGGGCGGCAGGTCAAGGTGGGCTCGTTCCCCTTCGCCGCCTCGGGCCGCGCGATGAGCCTGCTCGAGACCGAGGGCTTCGTGAAGGTCCTCGCCGACGCGCGCAGCGACGAGGTGCTCGGCGTGCACATGGTCGGCCCGGAGGTGACCGAGCTGATCGCCGAGGCCGCCCTGGCGATCGAGATGGGCGCCACCTCCGAGGACATCGCGCGCACGATCCACGCGCACCCGACCTTGCCCGAGTCGCTGATGGAGGCCGCCGAGGCGGTGCACGGGATGGCGGTGCACGTGTTCCAGAAGGCCTCAGGGGGCGGTGCCCGCCCCCGATAAAAAAGGGGGGGAAAGGTCCGAGGCCTCCGGGCCTTCCCGGGCCTCCGGGCCCTCCGGTGCTTCCGAGGCCTCCGGCCCCGGCCCGCGCTACCCCGAGGGCCTTCTCGAGGTCCGCCGGCTCGGACGCACGCCCTACGCCGAGGCCCACGCGCTCCAAGAGGATCTCGTCGCCGCCCGCCTGCGCGGCGAGGTGGGCGACCTCTTGCTCCTTACCGAGCACGACCCGGTGATCACCGTCGGTCGCGGCCGCGGCCCCGAGCTGGCGCAGGGCTGCGCCATCCCGGTGATCGAGGTCGAGCGCGGCGGCGAGGCCACCTACCACGGTCCCGGCCAGCTCGTCGCCTACCCGATCTACCGCCTGTCCGAGGGCCGGCGCGACCTGCACCGCTACCTGCGCGACCTCGAGGAGGTCGTCATCCGCGCCCTCGCCGAGGTCGACGTGGCGGCCGAGCGGCGCCCGGGCCTGACCGGCGTCTGGGCCGGCGGGTGCAAGCTGTGCTCGATCGGCGTAGCCGTGCGCCGCTGGGTCGCCTGGCACGGGCTGGCCCTCAACCTGTCCGTCGACCTCGGCGCCTTCCGCGGCTTCAGGCCCTGCGGGCTCGATCCGGAGGTGATGGGCAACGTCGCCGGCTTGGTCGAGGTCCCCCCCGCTCGGCTCCTCTACGAGGTGCTCCTGATCAAGCACTTCTGCGAGGTCTTCGAGCTCGAGCTGCCGCCGCTGCCCCCGCCCCAGGCGCCTCCGGCCGGGTCCCTGCCCATTTTTCCCAACTAAGGGAAGCAAGTTCCGGCACCAAGCCTCCGGCGGGGCTCCGGTTGGTGCAGCCGGGGCCTCCGAACGCCCGATGAAGGGAGCCCCCAGTCTGCGCCCGGGATCGCTACCCGGTCGCGGGCGCTCGGCGATCCCATGCGGCTCCGCCCCAAGATTCTGCTGCACCTCTTCTTGCCGCTCCTGGCCGTGGCCGGCGGCGTGTGGGCGGCCCTGCACCGCCTGGGCGAGGAGCGGGCGCTGCGCGCCGCGGACGAGGAGCTGGAGCGCGCGCTCGAGTACTGCGTGCAGGCGCTCGAGGCGCGCTTCCACCAGATCGACGAGCTCCTGCTCGGGGCGCTCTCGGACGGGCAGGGGGTGCCGGGCGACACGGCGCTGAGGCGCTTGCTCGGGCGGAACCCCGCCTTCCGCGAGGTCGAGGTGTACGGGGCGGACCTGCGCCGAACGAGGACCGTCGGCGGCGAGCCGCGGGCGGAGCCGTTGCAATCCGACCTCTCGGTCTGGCTCGGGTGGGCGCGAGCCTGGGACCGCGACCTGCGCTTGAACGACCGGGGGCTGGCGCGGCTCACGCGCTTCGTGCCCTCCGCCGAGGTGGGCGGCAAGCTGGGCGGCAAGGTGGGCGCCGACGCCGGCGCGGGAGCCTACGTGTCGCTGGTCTTCGACCTCGAGCAGGTCGCGGGGCCGACGCTGCTCCACGCGATCGGCGGGAAGCAAGGCGTGGGGGGCGTGCTCCGCAACCGCATCGGCGTGAACAGCTTGGCGAAGGGCGAGCCGCCGCAGGCGAGCGGGACCCTCGTCCATCGCGCGCGCCTGCCCTCCTGCGACGGCGTGGTCGAGCTCTTCCAGGGCGAGGGCGCCGCGGTCCTCGGATTCCGGCGCAGCGCGACCAGCTCGCTGGTGCTCTTCGCCGCGATGGTGCTCGCGCTGGCCGGCGTCTTGTGGCTCGGCGTGCGCGCGAGCGTGCTGGCTCCGATCGGGCGGATCCTGAGCCGGATCGAGGATTTCGAGCGCGGGCTGCCGCCGAGCGATCCGCCCTCGGGCCCCTCGAGTATCGGGGGGGACGAGCTCGCCGTCCTCGAGTGCAGCCTGCACTCGGCGGCCGAGCGGGCGCAGCGCTCGGCGCGCGAGCTACGCGAGCTGAACGACGAACTCGAGCGGCGCGTCGAGGAGCGCACCGGCGAGCTGCGCCGCTACGCGGACGAGCTGGAGCGCGCCAAGGCCGAGGCCGAGGCCGCCAACCGGGCGCGCAACGAGTTCCTCTCCAACATCAGCCACGAGATCCGCACGCCGATGAACGGCATCGTCGGCATGTGCAACCTCTTGCTCTCGAGCGGGCTGAGCCCCGAGCAGCGCGACTTCGCCCAGACCATCGAGAGCGCGTCCGGCGTGCTCCTCAACCTCTTGAACGACGTGCTCGACATGTCCTCCCTCGAGGCCGGGCGCATCCACCTGGAGAGCCGTCGCTTCTGCATCCGCGACTGCGTCGAGAGCGTGGTCGAGCTGGTCCATCCCGCGGCGGCCCAGAAGGGACTCGAGCTCGCCTGGTGCGTCGACCCGTCGGTCCCGCCGGCCTTGATCGGCGACGACGCGCGAGTCTCGCAGATCCTGCTCAACCTGGCCGCGAACGCGGTCAAGTTCACCGCCAGCGGCGAGGTCCAGATCGAGGTGCTGCGCGAAGCGGACCTCCGCGGCCGCGTCGCGCTGAAGGTGCTGGTACGCGACAGCGGGATCGGCATCCCCCAGTCCAAGCAGGAGCTGCTCTTCAAGCCCTTCAGCCAGATCGAGTCCTCGGCCACGCGCAAGCACGGCGGGAGCGGGCTCGGCCTCGCCATCAGCCGGCGCCTGGCGCGGTTGATGGGCGGCGACATGGGCGTGGAGAGCGTCGAGGACG
>DATKBQ010000042.1:0-2130 GCA_035546375.1 Planctomycetota bacterium
TCGCGCCGAACAGCCACAGCGGGCGGCGGACGCGCAGGCGCGAGACGATCCAGCTGCCGATCCCGATGCCGGCGATGAAGGCCATCAGCATCACCGTGAACGAGTAGGTGGCGGCGCCGAAGGAGAGCGCGATCACGCGCACGAGGACGACCTCGAAGCCCATGGCCGCGAAGCCGCTCAGGAAGAGGGCGATCAGGGTCGCGCGGAACTGGAGCGGGCTGTAGCGCTCCTGCAGCTCGGGCTCGGGGAGCGGCTCCGGCTCGGGCGGTGCGGCCGGCTCGGGAAGAGGCGCGACCCGCGCGCGGTGGGCCAGGAAGGCGGCCGCCCCGTTCAAGGTCGAGGCGAAGGCCAGCGAGCCGAAGATCCCGAACGCCGGCAGGGCGTAGAAGCCGGCGATGCCGGCGCCCAGAACCGCTCCCAGGCTGTTCAGGCTGTAGAGGGTCGCCACCTCGCGGCGCGTCTCGCGCGCGCGATCGACCAAGTGGCGCGCGAGGACCGGCAGCGTCCCGCCCATGAGCATCGCCGGCAGCAGCACGACCGACGTGGCGAGGGCGATGCGTAGGCTGAGCTGGATGCCGCGGGACTCGAAGGCGGCGCCAACCAGCTGCTCGTAGACGAAGCCCGCGCCGCGGGTGAGGAGCGGCAGCGCCAGGCAGTAGACGCCGATCGCGATCTCGAGTGCCACGTACGTGCCGAGCGGATGCCCGCGGCGGTCGGAGCGGCGCCCGAAGAGCACCGCGCCGAGCGCCAGCCCGCCCATGAACACGCCGAGCACGACCGCCTGGGAGATCGCCGTGCTGCCGATCAGGCTGGCCAGGAGCCGCGCCCAGACGACCTCGTGCATCAGCCCCGCGACGCCGCTCAGGAACAGCGCCGTGAGCACCAGGCCACGGTGCTTGGGTCGGATCGTCATCTGGCGGGGTGTCCTCCTTCCGGGGCCGCGAGGGAAGGGCGCGCGCCCGAGAAGGTATCACGCGGCTCGTGCCGCCCGCTCCTCCCGCGCGCCGGCGGCTGCTAAGGTGTCGAGCCCGCGAGCGCCATGCCGACGAGCCCGTCCCGCGCCCTGGAGTGGTTCGAGAACCCGAGCCCCGGGCGCGACTACGAGATCCGCTTCGAGGCGCCGGAGTTCACGTGCCTGTGCCCGCGGACCGGGCAGCCGGACTTCGCGACGATCCGCATCCGCTACGTGCCCGATCAGCGCTGCGTCGAGCTCAAGAGCCTGAAGCTTTATCTCTGGTCTTTCCGCGACGAGGGCCACTTCCACGAGGCGGTGACCAACCGGATCCTCGACGACTTGGTGGCGCTGCTCACGCCGCGCAAGATGACCGTCGAGGGCGACTTCTTCGTGCGCGGCGGGATCCACACGGTGGTCGAGGCGAGCCACCCCTGAGGCGCGCTACTCCGTCCCGGTCTTCGCCTTCAGCCACTCCGCTTCGGCCAGCAGGGCAGCGATCTCCGGGAAGTCGGCCGGGAAGACGTTGTACCCATGCCACTCGAGCTTGCCCGCAGAGCCCGCCACGGTGCGGTGCGAGACGATTTCGCCGGGGCTCATCGCGTAGGGTGGGTCGTGGTGGATCTCGAGCTTGCCGTCGTTCCAGGGGTAGACCTTGAAGCGACCCTGAGCCTCGAGCTGGTCGATCGCGCGCTCAGTCGCCTGCGCGATCTCGGCCTCGATCCGCACCTTCGCCCCGAGCAGCTCGTCCGAGGATTTGCCCGCGTACATGAGCTCGAACCCTTCCGGCGCACTCGCGGCGGGCGGCGGCGCTGATTCGGCCGGCTCGGGCGCCAAGTCCAGGGTCTTTTCCGGCTCCGGCACGACGAGCGCTTCCGGCTCTGCGTTCCCCGTCGCCGCGGGGGCTGCGGCGGTCGGCTGTGCGGCCATCGCTTCGGGGCCGGCGCTGCGGCTACGGGCCAGATAGAGCCCGAGGGTCAACGCCAGGACAACGAGGACGAACGCGCTGGCAAGGATTCTCATCGTGCTCTACCTCTCTGGAGAGTGCCAGGTTCTCAGCTCTTGGCGGGACGTGAGGGTTGCCCGGTTCGGGACTGCTTGAGCTCGAGCTCGCAGATCTCGATGGACGCCTCGATCCATCGATCGACGAGTCGCAGCAGCCGTTCGTGATTGCGTAG
>DATKBQ010000043.1:0-5145 GCA_035546375.1 Planctomycetota bacterium
CCTCGTCTTGCGGCTGGAGCTTTGCTTGCTGGATCCACCCCGTCGGCCCGCGATGATACACGTACACAGGCGCCGGTGTATTGTTCGCATAACCGCCATGTGGCGCCGGGGACCCTATCAGGAGAGTATCACCTTCTAGAGCCACTCTGGATCCGACGGGCCGACTCGACTTCAAGGTGGAATTGTCGATGACCACCTCTTCGATCCAGTTCAGCCCCTGTTTCACGAATACGAACACCTGTCCGACCTGAGCTGCGCCATTATAGGCATCCGGCGCGCCGACCGCGATCCGGTCGCCATCGAGAGCCACTGCGGCGCCGAAGTCCGCGCCTTGCGGCAACGGAGCGAACTGGGATCCCAGTATCGCTTGCTGCACCCAGGAGCTCCCGAACTTCTCGAAGACGTAGACTGCTCCTTGCAGGCCGCCAGAAGGGGGTTGCTGCCCCGGCGCGCCAACTACGACGCGCCCGGGACCCAGGTCGACGCTCCAGCCGAAGAAGGCACCCGGCTGGGCTTGGCTCGGAACGAGCTTCGCCTCCTGCTGGACGGCACAGACCTGGAGGACCGCGAGAGGGATCGCGAGCATGTTCATGGCTTGGCCTTCGTCAGGGGGGGGACTGCGGCAGCCAGGGGAGGAAGGCTATCGGCGGCTTCAGGTCGCCGGCGTCGATCCTTCCCGAGCCGAACAGACGGATTGGCGCTCCGTGCTTCGTCCCTTGTATCCAGTCGACTCCCACCTGTCACGGCGAACTCAGGAGCGAATGCGGGACAAGGGACAAGACGTCCCGGATGCCAGCGGTACGGACCGGATCGCGGCCGAAGACTCGACGCACGCGTTCATGAGCGATTCCGCACTAGCGACATGCCGGGGGAGGATCCTCTGGCGATGTGGAAAGGGCTGGGTCCTTTCCGCGGCGATCGATCGCAGGCGGTTGCGTGAAACTCCGCCCGTGGAAACCCTGGGCTACCCCTCGGGGGGAGGGTTGCCTCATGCCCCGAACCTCTCCACCAACGACCCCACCACATCCTCCGCCGTCCTTCCCGTCGTGTCCACCTCGACCTCGCACTGGCCGTAGGCCGGCTCGCGCTCGGTCAGGATCGCCTTCAGCTCCTCCATCGCGCGCGGCCTGCCGCGCATCGGCCGGCGATCGCCCTGCTCGATCACGCGCCGGTAGTGCTCCTCCGGGCTCGCCCGCAGCCACACCGTGCGGCACGTGCTCCGCAGGCGCTCGAAGGTCTTGTGCGAGGCGACGATCGAGCCGGGCGCCGCGAGCACCATCCGCTCGCCCTCCGCGAGGACCTTCTCCAGCACCTCCGCCTCGAGCCGCCGGAAGCCCGCCGCGCCATGAAGGTCGAAGATCGCGCCCATCGCGAGGCCCGCGAGCTCCTCGATCCGGCGGTCCAGCTCGACGAAGGGCACCTCGAGGGCCAGCGCGAGCTTCGCGCCGATCGTCGACTTGCCGGCCCCGCGCAGGCCGACGAGCGCGATGCGGCCGCGCCGCGCCGGTGCAGGCTCGAAAGCGAACAAGCTCGCCACGGGCACGTCGAGCGCCGACGCCAGCGCGGCGAGCTTCGCGATCGAGAGGTTCGCGCGGCCCGCTTCCGCCTCCGTCACGTGCCGGCGGCTGACGTCCGCGCGCCGGGCGAGCTCCGACACGGTCAGGCCGGCCTGGCGGCGTGCCTCGCGCAGCCTGCGGCCGAGATCGGAGAGCAGGGCTTGGGTTTCGGGCTTCATGGCGATATGATGCGCAAGAATTTGCGATCTGTGCAAAATATTGCTCAGATCTGTCAACGTTTGCCCCCCGCCCGAGGAGATCCGTGGCCGCCACCGAGACCGTCCCCCAGGAGCGCATCCGCTTCCAGACCCATCCCGACCGCTACCGCCACTGGCGGCTGGCCATCGACGGCGACGTCGCCACGCTGACCCTGGCCGTCGCCGCGAACGAAGGCCTGCGCGAGGGCTACGAGCTCAAGCTCAACTCCTACGACCTCGCCGTGGACCTCGAGCTGGCCGACGCCGTCCAGCGGCTGCGCTTCGAGCACCCAGAGGTGCGCGCGCTCGTGATCACCGGCGGCCTCGACCGCGTCTTCTGCGCCGGCGCGAACATCGTGATGCTGCGCACCTCCACGCACGGCTTCAAGGTCAACTTCTGCAAGTACACGAACGAGACGCGGCTCGCCCTCGAGGACGCGAGCGAGAGCTCGGGCCTGCGCTCGCTCGCCGCGCTGAACGGCACCGCGTCCGGCGGCGGCTACGAGCTGGCGCTCGCGTGCGACCGGATCCTGCTCGTCGACGACAAGTCGAGCGCCGTCAGCTTCCCCGAGGTGCCGCTGCTCGGCGTGCTCCCCGGCACCGGCGGGCTGACGCGCATCACCGACAAGCGCAAGCTGCGCCGCGACCGCTGCGACCTCTTCGCGACCCTGGCCGAGGGCATCAAGGGCAAGCGCGCCCTGGAGTGGAACCTCGTCGACCGCTTGGCGCCGCTCTCGCGCTGGGAGGAGTCCGTGCGCGCGATGGCGCGCGAGCTGGCGGACGGCTCGCCGGCGCGCTGGGAGAAGGGCGTCGAGCTCGATGAAGTGGAGCCCGAGGCGGGTGAGGACACCCTGCGCTATCGCCACGTCGAGCTGAAGCTCGACCGCGAGCGGCGCGTGGCCGAGCTGACGCTCGAGGCACCAGAGCGCGGCTGGCCTACCACCGCCGAGGCCGCGCTCGAGCAGGGAGCGGCTTGGTGGCTCCTGCGCGCCTTCCGCGAACTCGACGACGCGCTGCTACACCTGCGCTTCAACGAGCCCGAGATCGCGCTGGTCACGTTGCACGTCCGCGGCGAGCCGCGCGCGTGGCTCGAGACCGATGCGCTGCTCGCCAGTTCCGACCACGGCTTCGTCCAGGAGACGCGGCATCTGGTCAAGCGCGTGCTCAAGCGGCTCGAGAACACCGCCAAGAGCTTCTACGCAATCGCCGACCCCGGCACAGCCTTCGCCGGCACCGGCCTCGAGCTCGCGCTCGCCTGCGACCGCATCTACCTGCTCGACGACCCGGACGCGCCGGTGCAGCTCGGCGTGAGCGCCGCGAACGCCGGGCAATTCCCGATGGCCAACGGTCTCACGCGCCTCCAGACGCGCTTCCTCGCCACCCCCGAGGCCGTCGAGCGCGTACTCGAGCGCCGCGGCGAGCTCTTCGACGCCTCCGAGGCCGTCGAGCTCGGCCTCGCGAGCGTCGCGCCCGACTCCATCGACTGGGAGGACGAGCTGCGCCTCGCGATCGAGGAGCGCGCGAGCTTCTCCCCCGACTCCATGACCGGCATGGAGTCGAACCTGCGCTTCGCCGGTCCCGAGACCATGGAGACCAAGATCTTCGGCCGGCTCTCGGCCTGGCAGAACTGGATCTTCCAGCGCCCCAACGCCGTCGGCGAGCGCGGGGCGCTCACCACCTACGGCACGCCGCAGCGACCCGAGTTCGACCCCGCCCGCACCTAGGCAAGCGACAGGAACGCCCATGACCGGCATCGACTACACCCCGAAGATCCCGAACAACGTGGAGCTCGCGAGCGACAAGCGCCTGCAGCGCGCGCTCGAGCAGTGGCAGCCCGACTACCTCGAGTGGTGGCAGACGGTCGGCCCGAGCGACTTCAACACAAGAGAGATCTACCTGCGCACGGCGATCAGCGTCGACGCCGACGGCTGGGCCAACTTCGGCTTCGTGCGCATGCCGGAGTACCGCTGGGGAATCTTCCTCGAGCCCGCGCTGCCCGGGCGCACCATCGGCTTCGGCGACCACCTGGGCGAGCCGGCCTGGCAGCAGGTGCCCGGCGAGTACCGCAACTGGCTGCGGCGCCTGATCGTCACCCAGGCCGACACCGAGCCCGCTTCCGTGGAGCAGCAGCGCCTGCTCGGCCACACCGCGCCCTCGCTCTACGACCTGCGCAACCTCTTCCAGGTCAACGTCGAGGAGGGCCGCCACCTGTGGGCGATGGTCTACCTCCTGCACAGCTACTTCGGGAAGGACGGGCGCGAGGAGGCCGAGGAGCTGCTCCAGCGGCGCTCCGGCAACCCCGACCACCCGCGCATCCTCTCGACCTTCAACGAGCCGTGCGAGGACTGGCTGAGCTTCCTGTGCTTCACGATGTTCACCGACCGCGACGGCAAGTTCCAGCTCCTCTCGCTCGCCGAGCGCGGCTTCGACCCGCTCTCTCGCACCTGCCGCTTCATGCTGACCGAGGAGGCGCACCACATGTTCGTCGGCCAGACCGGCGTGGCGCGCGTCATCGAGCGCACCTGCCAGTTACTGCGCGACGGCGCGGACGTGCGGGCGAGCGGCGCGATCCCGTTGGAGTTGATCCAGCGCTACATCAACTTCTGGGCGGCGTCCTCGACCGACCTGTTCGGCGCCGAGATCTCCAGCAACTCGGCCAACTTCTTCCGCTCGGGCCTGAAGGGCCGCGCGTACGAGGAGCGCTGGGAGGACCACCGCGCCCTGGAGGGCAGCTACGCGTTCGAGAACCTGGTCGAGGGTCGACTCGTGCGCGAGGACGTCCCGCTGCGCAACGCGATGAACGAGATCCTGCGCGACGAGTACGTGAAGGACAACGAGAAGGGGATCGCCTACTGGAACCGCGTTTGCGAGCGCCACGGGATCGAGTTCCGCTTCCGCCTGCCCCACCGCCGCTTCAACCGCAAGATTGGCGTGTACGCCTCCGGCTGGTTCGATCTCGACGGGCAGCCGATCTCCGAGGAAGCGTTCCGCGCGCGCGCGCACGAGTGGCTGCCGACCAGCGAGGACAAGGAGTACGTGAAGAGCCTGATGGTGCCCTGCTACGAGAAGGGCAAGATCGCGAGCTGGATCGCGCCGCCGGCGAAGGGGATCGACGGGAAGCCGGTCGAGTTCGAGTACGTTAGGCTGTAGGACAAGAGCGCGGCGGGCGGCGGCGGAACGCAAGCGGGGCTGCGCCCGACAGGGCAGACGGCGCTGTCCCGCGGGTCATGGGCGCTCGCGGTCCGCGGCGAATGCGAGGCACGCCCGGATGTCCTCCGCTGTCAGGTCCGGGAAGTCACGCAGGATCTCGGCCTGCGTCATACCGGAGGCGAGGTACTCGAGCACGTCGTAGACCGTGATCCGCAAGCCGCGGATGCAAGGCTTGCCGCCCC
>DATKBQ010000044.1:0-2786 GCA_035546375.1 Planctomycetota bacterium
ATCCTGACCGCGGCCTCGCTGGGCGTGGCGGTGCTCTTGCTCTGCTCTCTGCGCACGCTCCTGACCAGCATGCGGGCGCCGATCCAGCACGCGAACAACCAGCGCCTGCTGGTGATGTCCGCGGTGAGCCTGTTCGTCGACCTGCCGCTCTCCTACCAGGAGCGGCTGGACCAGCTCCCCGGGGTGACCGAGACGGTCAAGTGGCAGTGGTTCGGAGGCTACTACCAGGAGCGGAGCAACTGGTTCGCGCAGTTCGCCGTGGACCCCGAGCGCATGTTCGACGTCTATCCCGAGTGCCAGCTGGAGCCGGAGGCCAAGGCGCGCTTCTTCGCTCGGCGCAACGCGTGCATCGTCGGCGACGCGCTGGCGCGCAAGTACGAATGGGAGGTGGGCGACACGATCCCCATCATCGGCGACCTGTTCCCCCACCCCGACGGCGACGCGTGGCAGTTCGAGCTGGTCGGCATCTACCACTCCGAGGTGCCGACCTTCGACAACAGCACGTTCCTCTTCCACTGGGACTACTTCGAGGAGACGCAGAGGGCCGCGGGCCGGACGCCCGGCGTGGGGGTGTTCTCGCTCAAGCTCGCCCCGGGCGCCGACGCCGAGCGCGTGATGGCCGACGCCGAGCAGCTCTTCGAGAACGGCCCGATGCGCATCAAGTGCGACACCGAGGCGGAGTTCCAGCGCCAGTTCATCTCGATGGTGGGGAACCTCCCGTTCTTCATCGGCTCGATCGGCACCGGCGTGCTGCTGGCGATCCTCTTGGCCTGTGTCAACACGATGCTCATGGCGGCGCGCGAGCAGACGACGGAGATCGGGATCGCCAAGGCCCTCGGCTTCAGCGACGCGCACGCCTTCGCGCTGCTCCTGGGCCAAGCCTTGGCGCTGTGTGGGCTGGGAGGCGCCCTCGGCTTGGCGGCGGCTGCCGCCTTGGAGGGGCTCATGGCCGACAGCCTGGCCACGATGTTCCCTGGGTTCCGCATCCTGCCCGAGACCTATGCTCTGGGAGCGGCCGTCGCGCTGGGCCTGGGCCTGATCGCCGGCATCGTGCCGGCCTGGCAGGCCAGCCGCTTGCGCTGCGTCGAGGCCCTGCGCCAGACCTCGTGAGCCCATGCTGATCCCGATCTCCTACAACCTGCGCAGCCTCTTCGTCCGGCGCGCCTCGACCACGCTCACGGTGCTCGGCATGGGGACGACGGTCGCGATCGTGGCCGGCGTGCACTCCCTGCAGCAGGGATTCCAGACGCTGTTCACGACGGCGGGGCGCGAGGACGTCGCCGTGTTGCTGCGCCCCGGAGCGACCAGCGAGACCGCCAGCCAATTCAGCCGCGACCGCGGCCTGAAGCTGATCAAGACCTCGCCGGAGTTCGCGCTCGGGGAGTACGGGGAGCCGCTGGCCTCGATGGAGTGCTACCTCGGGGCACTGCTGCCGCGCCTCGACGGCAACTCGACGAACGTGCCGATTCGCGGCGTCCAGCCGGCGACGTTCGAGATCCGCCGCGGCGAGCTCGAGATCGTCGAGGGCCGCAACTTCGCGCCCGGCTCGGACGAGATGATCGTCGGGCGCAAGCTGACCGAGCGCATCCAGGACTGCCAGGTCGGCGGCGTGCTCCAGATCAACACCACGCCGTTCCGCGTGGTCGGTGTCTTCAGCCATCCGGGCTCCTTCGAGTCCGAGGTGTGGGGCGACCTCGACCGCGTGCTGGCCGCCTGCAGCCAGTACGGGCCCAACCGGGTGATCGCGAAGGTCCGGCCGGGCGTCGAGATCGGCAACTCGGACTCCGTTCAGGCCTCCGGGCCCGGCTCGCTGGCGGCGCGGCTGGAAACCGACCGCGAGGTCCCCGCCAAGGTGATGACCGAGCGCGAGTTCCTCGAGTCGCAGACACGCATCCTCTCGACGGTCCTGCTCCGCCTGGGGGCCGCGCTGGCGGTGATCATGGGCATCGCGGCGGTGTTCACCGCCACCAACACGATGCTCTCCGCGCTCGCCGCGCGGACGCACGAGATCGGGATCCTGCTCGCCACCGGCTTCAGGCCCTTCCCCGTGTTCCTCTCGTTCCTGCTCGAGAGCCTGCTCCTCGGGCTGATCGGCGGCGCGGTGGGCTGCCTGATGACCTTGCCGATCAACGGCGTGAAGACGGCGACCATGAACGCGCAGACCTTCACGGAGATCGCCTTCGCGTTCCGGGTCACCCCGCGCGTGCTGGTGACCTCGGTCCTGTTCGCCCTGGCCCTCGGCCTGCTCGGCGGCGCGCTGCCGGCGTGGCGGGCGGCGAGGCTGACCCCGACCGAGGCGCTGCGGCGCCACTGAGCCATGGCGTTGCGGATCGCACTGCTGGGACCGCGCAGCACGCGCTCCACGGCGCGCCGCCAGATGGAGCGGCTCTCCAAGGGACTGATGGCGAGCGGCGTCGAGGTCGACGTCTTCGCCTGCCCGGCGGACTCCGATCTGGAAGCCGCCGTGCTCGGGCGGCTGGTCGAGACCGCGAGCGACTTCGACCTGGTCCACAACCACCTCGGGGCGCGCGCGCAGGTGTTCGCGCCGCTGCTGCCGCGGCCGATGCTGACGACCCTGTACAAGGCCGTTCCCGAGGCGCTGGTGCCGTATTTCGCCCCGGACAAGCCCGGCTTATGGCTGGCGGCGACCGACGAGCGCCTGGCGCCGGCCGGCGCGACGCTCCTGGCCACCATTCCGCCGGCCGAGGACACGCCCGAGGAGCGCGAGCGCCTGGCGCGGGCCTACGCCGAGCTCTACGAACGCGTGCTGCGCGAGTCCCAGGCGC
>DATKBQ010000045.1:0-10776 GCA_035546375.1 Planctomycetota bacterium
CGCGTGCTCGTCGCCTTCGATCGACATCCCGAAGCTCGCCCCGCCCACCTGCAGCGCGACCTGCCCCAGGTTGTCGACCTCCTCGTAGTGCAGGTCGAGCTCCGCCCCGTCGACCTTCACGCGCAGCTCGCCCAGGCGCTCGACCACGTCGACCTCGTGCGGCCGGCCGTTGACCGTCACGAAGTACCTCAACGGCGGCCCTCGTTGCGCGGGGGATAGGTCGACGCCCGCGCCCGCGCGCGCTCCAGCCACGGCCTGCGCGACGACGCCGATGTCTCCAGCGCCCGCCGCCGCGCGAGCCGATGCCGGTGCACCGCCGCCGCGGCCGCGACGATCGCGTCCTCGCCGGGACGCGGCGCCGACAGATCCAACCCCGCCAGGAAGTGCGTGTCGAACTCCCCTTTCCTGAAGCGCTCGTCCTCCAGCACCAGCAGCGCCGCCGGCGCCCCCGTGCGCACGCCGCCGACGTTCAGCTCCTGGAGCGCGCGCTGCATGCGCGCGATCGCCGCCTCCCTGTCCGGCGCCCAGACGATCAGCTTGGCGAGCAGCGGATCGTACGCGAGCCCGACCTCCATCCCGCGGTAGAGCGCCGCGTCGAGCCGCACCCACGGCCCGCCGGGCGCGCGCAGGTTCTGGATCGTCCCGGTCGACGGCACGAAGCCATTGAAGGGGTCCTCCGCATTGATCCGCACCTCGATCGCCCAGCCGCGCAGCGGGACGTCCGCCTGGCCATAACCCAGGCGCTCCCCCTGCGCGATGCGGATCTGCTCGCGCACCAGGTCGATGCCGGTGACCATCTCCGTCACCGGGTGCTCCACCTGGAGACGCGTGTTCATCTCGAGGAAGAAGAACTCGCCCTTCGAGTAGAGGAACTCGACCGTTCCGGCGTTCTCGTAGCGCACCGCGCGGGCCGCAGCGAGCGCGGCCGCGCCCATCCGCTCCCTCAGTTCAGGCGTGATCACGACCGACGGGCACTCCTCGATCAGCTTCTGGTGGCGGCGCTGGATCGAGCAC
Organism: Planctomycetota bacterium; assembly: GCA_035546375.1. Taxonomy (GTDB): domain Bacteria; phylum Planctomycetota; class UBA1135; order UBA1135; genus DATKBQ01. Next base: position 1,015 of record DATKBQ010000045.1, read on the forward strand.
TCGCGCTCGTGGAGGTGCACGCCCTCCCCGTGGCGATCGAAGAGCACCTGTACCTCGATGTGCCGCGGCTGGTCCAGGTAACGCTCGACGTACAGTCGCCCGTCGCCGAAGGCCGCGACCGCCTCGCCCGAAGCCGTGCGGAACGCGCCCGCCATCCCGCGCGGCTCGCGCACGACGCGGATCCCCTTGCCGCCCCCGCCCGCCGCGGCCTTGAGCGCCACCGGGTAACCGACGTCCTGCGCCGCCGCGGCCGCCGCAGCCGCGTCCGCGACCGGCTCGAGCCCGCCCGGCACCACCGGCACGCCCGCCGCGCGCATCCGCCGGCGGCTCTCGAGCTTGTCCCCCATCGCCGCGATCGCCTCCGGCGGCGGCCCGATCCACGCCAGCCCCTCATCGATCACCCGCCGAGCGAACTCCGCGTTCTCCGACAGGAAGCCGTAGCCCGGATGCACCGCGTCGGCCTCGCTCGCACGCGCCGCGCCCAGGATCTTCTCGACGTCGAGGTAGCTCTCCCTCGGCAGCACGCCGCCCAGAGCGGCGGCGCGGTGCGCCATCCGCACGTGCAGCGCCCTGCGGTCCACCTCCGAGTACACCGCCACCGTCTCGATCCCCATCTCCCGCGCCGTGCGGATCACCCTCAGCGCGATCTCGCCCCGGTTCGCGACCAGCACCCGCCGGATCGGCCGCCCGGCCCGCTTCCCACCCTTCCTGGAACCCATCGGCGCGCAGAGTCTACGGCCACCCCCCGCGCCCCGCGATCCGGCTGCACGTCCGGCCCGATCGCAATCCAACCACGACGCCGGAGCGCAGCCGCGAGCAGGACAGGACCTGCATGGCCGGCGCCAAGCCCCCCTCCCATCACCAGGTACGTCTTCATCGACGAATCAGTCCCCATTCAAGTCTCCTGGCGCGTCTCCTTGCCAGCGCCGCTTCCACGGATCGAAGCCCTTGCACCCGGAAGGTCGACGCAGGCGGGCGGTCCTGTCTCGGTGCCCACCGGGCTGCCCCCTTGATTGGGGACTGATTCGCGCGATGCGCACACCGCCGACGACTGCAACCGCATGCACGCGACAGCTCGAGCGACGGCTGCAACCGCATGCACCCGAGAGCTCGAGTGGGCCTTCGAGTCCGCGCCGGTGATGTGCAGTGTTCGCATCGCTCCCGCACTGTCAGCGCAGCCGGGAACAGGGTCCAAGGGCCGCGCAGGCCTTTGCCGCACGTCCGACAGCGCCGAGACCATCTGCTTGCCAACTCGAAGGGGGACTGATTCCTGCCGTGCGTCCGCGTGCACGAGCCCGCCCCCGGAGGAATCAGTCCCCTTTCAAGGCAGCGAGCGAGTCTCCTTGCCTGCGGCCGTGCCGTCGAGTCGCATCCTGTTCCCACCGGAGGCCGGGGCCGGGGGGCGGTCCTGGGCGCGCGCTGGGGCGCCGACTTTGATTGGGGACTGATTCGGGCTTGAAGGAGCGCGAGCCGCGGACGCGAAGAAAAGCCGGATCAACTGCAACCGCGGCCGCGCTCCCAGGTCCAAGTCGCATGGGACGACGACGAAGGGCACGGCAGCTCGCGTTCGACTTCAAGGAATGGGGCGGCGCGAGAGCAGGGGCAGGGCGCAAGCCCAAGGGAGAGCGCGCGCTGGTTTCGCACCGGCGCCGTGAGCCGCTCGCGTCACGCTATCCGGTGCACGTGACGATGCGCTTGCGGGAAGGGCTGCCCAACTTGCGGCGCTCGGGCGAGATCCGCGCCGTCTGCGATGCCTTCAGGACGGGTGCCGAGCGGTTCGGCTTCCGGCTGAACCACTACTCGGTGCAGACTACCCACGTTCACCTCATCGCCGAGGCGCCGGATCGGCGGGCGTTGTCGCGCGGGCTGCAGGGCTTGGCGGTGCGCATCGCGCGGCGCTTGAACCGCACCTGGGAGCGAAAGGGAAAGGTGTTCGCGGACCATTATCATGACAGGATCCTGCGCTCGCCAAAGGAGGTCCGAAATGCGCTCTGCTACGTGCTGCACAACTGGCGGCGGCACGGGATCTTCGCGTCGGGCGTGGATCCGTGCTCGTCGGGGCGCTGGTTCGACGGTTGGCGCGAGGCGAAGCCGGTTGCGCTGGCGAACGCGTTCGTGGTGAAGGCGCGGACGTGGCTGCAGACGACCGGCTGGAGGCGCTGGGGGTTGATCAGCCTCGACGAGGTGCCACGCGGGGTGGGTGGAGGCGCCCTGCGGCGCCCTCGACGGCCGTGAGCCCTCGCGGGGCGCGGCGCAGCTCAGAGGGGAATGTTGCCGTGCTTGCGCAGCGGCCGCTCCTCGTGCTTGGTGCGCAGGAGCTCGAGCGAGCGGACGAGCAGCGGGCGCGTGTCGTGGGCCTCGATCACGTCGTCGATGAAGCCGCGCGCGGCTGCCTTGTAGGGGTTGTTGAACGTCGTCTCGTACTCGGCGGTGCGACGCGCCTCCGTCGCGGCCGCATCGGCCGCGCTCTGGATCTCGCGGCGGTAGAGGATCTTGACCGCGCCGGCGGCGCCCATGACGGCAATGGTCGCGCCCGGCCAGGCGAGGTTGACGTCGCCGCGGATGTGCTTGGAGGACATGACGTCGTACGCGCCGCCGTAGCCCTTGCGGGTGATGATCGTCAGCTTGGGCACGGTCGCCTCGCAGTAGGCGTAGAGCAGCTTCGCCCCGTGACGGATGATCCCGCCGTGCTCCTGGGAGGTCCCCGGCAGGAAGCCCGGGACGTCCTCGAAGGTGACCAGCGGCACGTTGAACGCGTCGCAGAAACGGATGAAGCGCGCGCCCTTGATCGAGGCGTCGATGTCCAGGCAGCCGGCCAGCACGGCGGGCTGGTTCGCGACGACGCCCACGACGTGCCCGCCCAGGCGCGCGAAGCCGACGACGATGTTGCGCGCGAAGTCCGCCTGCACCTCCAGCCAGCTCCCGCGGTCGACCACCCGCTGAATCACCTGTTGCATGTCGTAGGGCTTCGAGGGGTCGTCGGGCACGAGCTCGTCCAGCTCCGCGTCGCGCCGGTCGTGCGGGTCGTCGGTGGCGACGAACGGCGGGTCCTCGGCGTTGTTCAGCGGCAGATAGGAGACGAGCCGCCGGAGCAGCGCGAGGCACGACTTGCCGTCGGCGCTCTTGAAGTGCGCCACGCCCGAGCGCGCCGCGTGCACGTCCGCTCCCCCCAGATCCTCCGAGCTGACCTCCTCGTGCGTCACCGCCTTGACCACGTCGGGCCCGGTGATGTGCATGTAGGAGGTCCCCTCGACCATCAGCACGAAGTCGGTGATCGCCGGGCTGTACACCGCTCCGCCCGCGCACGGCCCCATGATCGCCGAGATCTGCGGCACGACGCCCGAGGCGCGCGTGTTGCGCCAGAAGATCTCCGCATAGCCGCCGAGCGAGGCCACGCCCTCCTGGATCCGCGCCCCTCCGGAGTCGTTGATGCCGATCACCGGCACGCCGACCTTGAGGGCCATGTCCATCACCTTGCAGATCTTCTCGGCGTGCGTCTCCGAGAGCGAGCCGCCGAACACGGTGAAGTCCTGGCTGAAGAGGTACACCGGCCGGCCGTCGATGAGGCCGTGGCCGGTGACGACGCCGTCGCCGAGCACCTGCTGCTCCTGCATCTCGAAGTCGGTGCAGCGGTGGGTGACGAAGCGGTCGAGCTCGACGAACGAGCCCTCGTCGAGGAGCAGGTCGATTCGCTCGCGCGCGGTCAGCTTGCCCTTGGCGTGCTGCGCGGCGATGCGCTCGGGCCCGCCGCCCTGGAGCGTCGCCTCGCGCAGGCGTCGCAGGCGTTGCAGAGGTGTCTCTTGGCTCATCGCTTGCCCGATCCGGTCCCTTCCTTCACTGCCGGCAAGGTCAGCCGGCCGCCTGGCGCGGGTGGCTCGGCCGGCGCTGGCAAGTCGACCACGCGGCCGCCGAGCATCAGCCAGCGCACGTGCTCGAGCGCGCGCACGTTCTCCAGCGGGTTCCCGGGGACCGCGATCAGGTCCGCGAGCTTGCCCCTCGCGATCTCGCCTCGGTCGTCGACGCCGAGCAGATCGGCCGCATTCACGGTCGCCGAGCGGATCGCCTCGATCGGGCTCATTCCGAGCCTCACGAGCACGTCCAGCTCGCGCGCGTTCTGCCCGTGTGGGTAGACCGCGGCGTCGGTGCCGTAGGCAATCTTGACGCCGGCCGCGATCGCCTTGGCCAGGTTCTCGCGCGCTAACGGCAGGATGCGCTCGGCCTTCTCGCGCAAGGGCGGCGGCAGGTTCGCGAGGTCGATCGCGTCGGCCAGATACGTCGTCGGCACCAGGTACGTGCCGCGCTCCTTCATGGCCGCGATGCAGCGATCGTCGAGCAGCGAGCCGTGCTCGATCGAGTCCACCCCGGCCAGCACGGCCGCCAGGATGCCCTCGGCGCCGTGCGCGTGCGCCGCGACCTTGACCCCGTGCCGCCGCGCCTCGTCGACGATCGCCTCCAGCTCCTCGCGCGAGAGCTGCTGCGCGCCGACGGAGGGCTCGAAGGAGAGCACCCCCGCCGTGGCGACGCACTTGATCACCTTCGCGCCGTAGTTGAGCTGCAGGCGCACGGCCTTGCGGCACTCGTCGGGCCCGTCGGCGATCCCTTGCTCGGGCCCGCCGACCAGGATCCCGGGCCGGAAGCCGGTCTCGTCGCCGTGCCCGCCGCTGATTCCGATCGAGTGGCCGGCCGGGACGATGCGCGGGCCGGGCACGTCCCCGCGCTCGATGGCGCGCATCAGCGCGACGTCCGCGAAGCCGGCCGAGCCGAGGTCGCGCACGGTGGTGAAGCCCGCCTGCAGCGTGAGCAGCGCGTGGCGCGCGCCGCGCAGTGCCGCATCGGCCGGGCCTTCGTGCACCGAGCGGTGGACGAAATCGCCCTCCAGCGTGCCGGTCAGGTGCGTGTGGCAGTCGATCAGGCCGGGGACCAGCGTGACGTCGCCGAGGTCGAGGTACGTAGCGCCGAACTCAATAGGAACCGAGTGTTCGTCGGGCCAGTACACGGCACGAATCCTTCCGTCCGCCACCCACACATGAGGGTCCTCGGTGATCCGACCGGAGCGGACGTCGAGCATGCGCGCCGCTCGTACGACCGTGACGCGCGACTTCCAGTCCGTCTCCCGAGCCTCCTGCCCGGCGCAGGGCACGCACATGGCCAGAATCCATGGCGCCAGCATCCAAGCCGTGCGTCGTGTCGCGCTCATGGTTTTGCAGGCTCCTCGACCAGCTCCGTCAGCACGCCGCCGAGCCCTTGGGGGTGCACGAACGCGATCCGCGTTCCCTCCGCGCCCGGCCGCGGCGCGCGGTCGATCAACCGCACGCCCGCGCACGCCAGCTCGGCGAGGGCGCGCTCGATGTCCACGACACGATACGCGACGTGGTGCAAGCCACTCCCGCGCCGCTCGAGGAAGCGCGAGACCGGCGAGTCCGGCGCGGCCGGCTCGACCAGCTCGACGCGCAGGCCGCCGGCGCGCATCACGAGCACGTTAACGCGCTGGTCGGCGACGTGCTCGGGCTCGCCGGCCTGGAAGCCGAGCACGTTCTCGTAGGCGCCGCGCGCCTCGGCGATCGAGGGGACTGCGACCGCGACGTGGTGCAGGCCCGCGACGAGGGCCGCGATCTCGCTCGGGGGCGTCATTAAAGGACCTCCGGCGGCTTCCAGGCGCCGAACACGCCCTCGAGCGCCGCGCAGATCTCGCCGATCGTCGCGTAGGCCTCGACCGCGGCCAGGATCGGATCGACCAGGTTGACCTCGCCGTGCGGCGAGCGCGCGGCGGCCACAAGGGCTTCCAGCGCCGTCGCGACCCGCGCGCCGTCCCGCTCGGCGCGCACCCGCGCCAGGTCCGCGAGCACCTCGCCGCGCGCTGCAGGATCCGGCCGGAACGGCTGCTGCGACGGCTCGTCGCTCGCGTACGCGTTCACGCCCACGATCACCCGCTCGCCGCGCTCGACGGCGCGCTGCCACGCTAGCGCGCTCTTGTGGATCTCGCGCTGCACGAAGCCCGACTCGATCGCCGCCACCGCGCCGCCGCGCCGCTCGACCTCCGCCATCAGGGCCAGCGCCGCGCGCTCCAGCTCGTCGGTCAGTGCCTCGACGTACGGCGAGCCGCCGAGCGGGTCGATCACGTCGGCGACGCCCGACTCGTGCGCGAGCACCTGCTGCGTGCGCAGCGCGAGCCGCGCCGAGGCCTCGTCGGGCAGGCCGAGCGCCTCGTCGCGCGAGTTTGTGTGCAGGGACTGCGTCCCTCCGAGCACCGCCGCCAGGGCCTGGAGGGTCACGCGCACGACGTTGTTGTCGGGCTGCTGGCTGGTCAAGGTCGACCCGGCGGTCTGGGTGTGGAAGCGCAGCCGCCAGCTCTCGCTCTCGCGGGCGCCGAACTCCTCGCGCACGATCCGCGCCCACATGCGCCGCGCCGCGCGGAACTTGGCCGCCTCCTCGAACAGGTGGTTGTGGGCGTTGAAGAAGAACGAGATGCGCGGAGCAAAGGCGTCGACCTCCAGGCCGGCCTCGATCGCGGCCTTCACGTAGGCGCGGCCGTTGGCGAGGGTGAACGCGATCTCCTGCACGGCCGTGCAGCCCGCCTCGCGCATGTGGTAGCCCGAGACCGAGATCGTGTTGAAGGCCGGCGCCTCGCGCGCGCAGAAGGCCATCAGGTCGGTGGTCAGGCGCATCGACGGCCCGGCCGGGAAGCGGAAGTTCCCGCGCGCCGCGTACTCCTTGAGGATGTCGTTCTGGACCGTGCCGCGGATCTGCTCCTTCGGGACTCCCTGGCGCCGGCAGAGCGCGACGTACATCGCGACCAGCACCCCGGCGGTCGCGTTGATCGTCATCGAGACCGAGACCTCGCCGAGCGGCACGGCCTCGAAGAGCCGCTCGAGGTCGGCGAGCGAGTTCACCGGCACGCCCACCAGCCCCACCTCGGGCTCGGCCAGCGGATGGTCGGAGTCGTAGCCGATCTGGGTCGGCAGGTCGAAGGCGGTCGAGAGTCCGGTCTGGCCGCCGGCGAGCAGCATCCGGAAGCGCCGGTTCGTCTCGCGCGCGCTGGCGAAGCCCGCGTACTGGCGCATCGTCCACAGCCGACCGCGGTACATCGTCGGCCGGATGCCGCGCGTGAACGGGAACTCGCCCGGGAAGCCGCCGTGGGGAGCGCCGCCGTAGAGGGGCTCGAGCGGGAGCCCGGACGGCGTGCGGAACTCGGCTTGGCGCTCCGGATACCGGCGGACCGCGGGCGCGTAGGTCTCGCGCAGCCAGCGCTCGCGCGCGGCCGCCGACGGCGCCCTCGATTCCGGATCGCGATCCATCGTGCCCGCCCGTCGGCGGGCGCGGATTCTATATATACAAGGGGTATCGCGCGTCGCCCGGCCTCCGCCGGCTGCACCGACCACCGCCTGGGTCACGCCGCCTTCCTCGCTCGATCCTGGACGGCTGACGCCGGGCACGCTCGTCGCCGGCCGTTATCGCATCCTCGGCTTGATCGGCCGCGGCGGCATGGGCGAGGTCTACCGGGCCGACGACCTCAAGCTGGTCGCGCTCTTCAGCACCGCCGCGCTGGTCAGCGGGACGAACCTCGCGCCCTCGGCCCCGGCCTTCTACTCGGGGGCCGGCTGGGCCGCGCTGGTGTTGCTGGCGCTCGTAGCGCTGCACGCCTGCCGCGCGTCGATGGCCGGGCGCAAGCTCTTCAGCAAGCCGCTGCTCGAAGCGTGAGCGCCGCCGCTGCCGCTACTCGCGTTCCTCTCGCAGCTCCTCCGCGGTAGCGGGCAGACGACTTCCGTGGCGGATGTGGAGGACCACCACTTCCTTGCCGTCCAAGGCGAAGAGCACGCGGTGACGGTGGAAGAGGAGGCGCCTCGAGCGGCCGCCCCTCATGCTCCGCGATCCACCCGTACGTCTCCCCGGCGTCGCTCTCGGCGCGCCGGGCCATGCGGACGCGGTAGGTCACTTGCCGCGCTTGGGAAGCCCCCGCCTCTTGCGGAACTCGACGAAGAACTCCTCAGCGGATCGGGTCCGGCCAGCCTTCACGTCGTCGAGACCTGCCTTGATCCCGCGGATCGCGTCGAGGGTGTCGAGAGCTTCGAGCACGCGCTGGAAGGTCGCCGCGCTCATGACGGCGATTTCCGCCCGACCGTTGACCGTGAGGAGGATCGCCCGCTCGCTTTGACGCAGCCGAGCGAGGAAGTCGGTGGTCTTGCTCTTGAACTCGGTGAGGGAGTGAATGTCCTGGCTGACGTCGAGCATGGTCGCTCCTGTTTGAATACGGACTGAATTCGATCCTAGATCGGATGTCCCGCGCGGGCAACCGGAATCTCCTCGTGAGTCACCCACCGTTTCCGGCGGCTGGAACCGGCCGCCGGCGCTGCCGGCCCGACGATAGCGAGGGCGCCCGCCCCCTTTCGCCGCCAGTCCGTTCGCGAGCTGGCTCGCCGGCTCAGCGGCGTCGTGCGGACTGGTGGCTCACACGCAGAGCAAGATCGACAGGCGTCGCTGGTATTCGAGCGTGCGCGGGTCCTCGGGGCCGAGGGCCTGGAAGACCTCGAGCAGGGCCTTGCGCGGCGCGTCGCCGTCGTGGTGGACGTCGCGGCGGGCGGCTTCGAGGAGCTGCTCGAGGCCCTCGTCGTAGCGGCGCGCGGCGACCAGGGCCTTGCCGTAGCGCAGGCGCGCGGTGAGGTCGTCGGGGGTCTCTTCGACCTCGCGGCGCAGCGCATCGACGTCGGCCTTGTGCTCGCCGAGGGCGAGCTGCGCCTGCACGGCGCGCGCCTCGTCGGACTCGAGCGCCTCGCCGGCGACCTTCTCGAAGACCTTGCGCGCCTCGTCCGCGCGGTTCTCGCCGATCAGGAGCTGGGCCAGGTACACGCGCGCCTTGGCGTCGTCGGGCTTCTCGCGCAGGTGCTGGCGCAGGATGCGGATCGCTTCGTCGGCCCGGCCTTCCTCCTCGAGCTTCCGCGCGTCGGCCAGGCGGTCCGCCGGCGCGGGCTTCAGGTGCGGCTCGAGGAACTTGCGGATCTGCGGCTCGGCCAGGGCGCCTACGAAGCCGTCGACCATCTTGCCGCCCTGGATCAGCATCACGGCCGGCACGCTCTGGATGTGGAAGACCTCGGCCAGCTCGATGTTGCGGTCGACGTCCACCTTCGCGAGCGCGAAGCGGCCGGCCAGCTCGGTCGCGAGCTTCACCAAGGTCGGCCCGAGCGTGCGGCAAGGCCCGCACCAGGTGGCCCAGAAGTCCACGAGCACCGGCATCTCCCGCGAGCGGTCGATCACCTCGCGCTGGAAGCTCTCGGCGGTCACGTCGACGATCGTGGGCAGCTCCGCCATGCGCCTCAGGATAGCTGGGCGGGCCGCGCGCTGCCTCCTGCGAGCAGCGCGACCGGGAAGTCGGCGAAGAGCCGCTCGAGATCAAACGCGCGTCAACGGGACCCTTCCACGGCGATCGCCTCGCACGTGATCACGTTCGTCAACTCGCGCGGAGCGCTCCGGGGCAGCTCGATGCGCGTTTCCTTCCACGCGCCGCCACGCACGCGCGGCGCACGCTCCTCGACCAGCCCCGCGACGCAGCGCGGGGCCGCGGCGAGTGCCCAGGCGCTGCCCTTGCGCCGCAGGAACGCGATCGCCTGCTCGCGCCGCTCGCCGCGCACCGCCACGGGCACGTAGCTGCCGCCGGCGAACAGATCGCGCTGATCGCGCCGCAGGCGCAAGCCCTTCCACAGGAGATGGAGCTTCGCGCGACCGTCGCGCCAGGAATCGATCAGCTCACGGGCCAGCCCGCGCGAGCCG
>DATKBQ010000046.1:0-4440 GCA_035546375.1 Planctomycetota bacterium
GGAATCGGACCGGGCGAGGGATCCTAACCGAGAGGGATCCGCGGGCGGCGGCTGCGCGGGCCGGCGTTGGAGAGGCCGAGGAGTCGTGCGGACGAGAGAGTCCGCCGGTCAGGCCTGCGCGTCGGTCGGGTGCGCGGGCTAGATCGAAGGAAAGGAGCAAGCGTGCAGGGGCGCCCTTCGGGCGCTTCGGCGGCCGAGTACGGCCGCCGGATTCCGCGTCCGGTTCGGCCGCTCGAGCGCCGAACCTACCGCGGAATTCAGGTAGAAGAGCTTCGCGCCCAAAGGTCTTGGCGTCACACGACCATGGAAGATCACCACAGGTCGATACGGGCTCTGCGATCTCGCCCGATCGAACGTGACAGGCGTGTCGGAGCGAGGAGGTGCATCCTCGACCACGTCATGCCATTCGGGCGCGAAGCTCTTCTACCTGAATTCCGGGCGCGATAAGCGGCCGTCTTCGGCCGCTTGAGCGCACGGAATCTCGCGGCCGTACTCGGCCGCGAAAGCGCCCGAAGGGCGCCCCTGCACGCTTGCGCACCTGTTTGGCGAGATCTGTCGCGTCATCTCGCCTCCTCCTCCTCCCGGAACCGATACCCCACCCCGCGCACCGTCTCGATCAGCTCGCGGTACGGCCCGAGCTTGCGCCTCAGGGACCCCACGTGGACGTCGATGTTGCGGTCGATCACCACCGCGCGCTCGCCGATCACCCGTGACAACAACTGATCCCGCGTGAACACCCGTCCCGGGTGCGAGGCCAAGAAATGCAACAGCCGCAGCTCCGTCGCCGTCAGCGCCGCGGGCTCGCCGTCGATCGAGACCTTGTGGCGCTCCGCGTCGATCACCAAGCCTCCGCGCACGATGCGCCGCCCGTCGGCGGCAGCTTCCCTCAAAGGGCCTCGTCTCAAGACGGCCTTGACCCGCGCGGTCAGCTCGCGCGGGCTGAAGGGCTTCGCGACGTAGTCGTCGGCGCCGAGCTGGAGGCCGAGCACGACGTCGGCCTCCTCGCCCTTGGCGGTGACCATGATCACCGGGATGGCCGAGGTGACCGGGTCGGCCTGCAGGCGCCGGCAGACCTCCAAGCCGTCGAGGCCGGGCAGCATCAGGTCGAGCAGGACGAGGTCCGGCGAGTCGCGGCGCGCCCGCTGCAGGCCCTCCTCGCCGTCGCGGCTGGCGAGCACCCGGTAGCCCTCGCGGGCCAGGTTGTACTCCAACACTTCGAGGATGTCGGCCTCGTCCTCGATGACCAGGATCGTCTCGCGCTTCGTCATCCCGGGCGGCGATCTCAAGGCGAGAGTGTGAAGCGTGCGCAAAGGTGTCGGCAAGATAAGTCCGGGGCGGATCGGGGCGCCGGAGCGGTCGGGGAGGATTTCCTGGCCCGGCTCGTCCGGCGCCACCTTGCGCTTCCCTTTTTCCTTTCTCATCGGAGTGCCCTCCGTTCGAGGGCGGGGCTCAGGCTGGAACGGGCGTGTGAAGAAGCGGGAAAGGCGCCCGAAAAGCTCGACCCGGATGGGAAGCCATGCCGACGGGGCACCCTCTCCGCCCGGCCGCTGGCCGCCTGCCGACGCTGCCGTGGGCGGCGCGCCGAGCGGATTCCGCGCTTGCGCCTGCGCCTACGACCGGGTGGATGGCGGCTCGCCTGGGGCGGAGCCCGCCGCCCGAGCCGCAAGCTTCTCGCCTTCCTTAACAGTTCTTTACGCGGCTGGCCTCAGATGGGTTCGACCCGGATGCACCGCGCCGGAAACCCCTACTCCCCGGAGGTAGAACCCGTGAACCGACCCCTCCCCGCAGCCTTCGCCCTGGCCGCCCTCTTGGCCGCGACCGCGGCCGCTTCGGCCCCCCCCGCGATCGGCCAGACCGTCCAGCTCGACCCCAAGCTCCCCGACTACAAGCCCGTCCAGGGCGTCTCGGGCAGCATCAAGAGCGTCGGCTCGGACACGATGATCAACCTGATGGCGCTGTGGGCCGAAGGCTTCAAGCGCGTCTACCCCAACGTCACCGTCGAGATCGAGGGCAAGGGCTCGAGCACCGCGCCCCCGGCCCTGACCGAGGGGACCGCGACCTTCGGCCCGATGAGCCGCGCGATGAAGGAGAAGGAGATCGACGACTTCGAGAAGAAGCACGGCTACAAGCCGATCGCGCTCTCGAGCAGCATCGACATGCTCGCCGTCTACGTCCACAAGGACAACCCGATCAAGAGCCTGACACTCCAGCAGGTGGACGCGATCTTCTCGAAGACCCGCAAGGGTGGCTTGGAGAAGGACATCCGCACCTGGGGAGACCTCGGCCTGAGCGGGGAGTGGGCCGACAAGCCGCTCAGCCTCTACGGCCGCAACTCGGCCTCGGGAACGTACGGCTACTTCAAGGAGCACGCCCTGTTCAAGGGCGACTTCAAGGACGCGGTCAAGGAGCAAGCGGGCAGCTCCGCCGTCGTTCAGGGCGTCGCCAGGGACAAGCACGCGATCGGATACAGCGGAATCGGCTTCATGACAGCCGACGTGCGCGCCGTCCCGCTGGCGCTCGACGCAGGCTCCCAGGCGATCCCGGCCACTCCCGAGAACGCCTACACCGGCGAGTACTCCCTGGCGCGTTTCCTCTACGTGTACGTCAACTACCCGCCCAACAGCGAGCTGGACCCGCTGCGCCGCGAGTTCGTGCGCTACGTGTTCAGCCGGCAGGGGCAGTCCGACGTGCTCAAGGACGGCTACTACCCGGTGACTGCGCGTATCGCGAGCGAGGCGCTTCGCTCGGTCGGGCTCAGTCCGGCGGTCGAGGCCGGCGCCCAGCGCTGAGCTAGCTTTCCACCCCAGGGCCCCCGCAGCGGCCGCCGCGGGGGCCGGATCGCTCTCCCGCGGAGACCGGAGTCCCCCGGCTCGCCGCCACCCGCGGACCGGCCGTTCGAGGACCCCGCCCAGCATGCATCCCACCCCCGCCAGGAAGCGCCCGCGCCGGCCGAGGAGGACGCGCCGCAGCGTGCGCATCGCTGAGCGCGTGGCGGAAGGGCTCATCTCCATCGGCGGCATCGGGACGATCATCGCGGTTTGCATGATCGCCGTGTTCCTGCTTTGGGTCGCGGTTCCGCTCTTCCGGGACGCTTCGTTGGGGGAGCCGGCCAGGGTCGCGCTGCCCGAGGAGAGCGCGCGCGGTGCGCCGCTGCATCTGGCCGCCGACGAGTACCAGGTCCTGGCTTGGGCGCTGTACGAGGGCGGCGTGCTGGACCTGTACGAGCTCGCGAGCGGCGAGCGAATCGAGCGACGGGCCCTGGTGGAGGGGCCGCAACCGACCTGCGCTTCGTTCGACGTCGCCGGCGACAGCGTGGCGCTCGGATTCCCCGGCGGCGTGATCCGCGTGGGACACATCCGGTTCGAGACGCGCTATGCGAGGCCGAGCGAGCTGCCCGAGGGGTTTGCGGACCTCGCACCCGGGGAACGGCGAGCGCTGCAGAGCTCGATCGTGGAGCGCACGCCGGACGGCAGCCTGCGGCTGCAGGAGCTGTCCGTTCACCTGGGCGAGCCGCTCCGCACGGGCCACGACTCCGACGTCGTGGCCATCGACCATGCGATGCGCTCCGACGGACCCGTGGTCTGCGCGCTCTTCGCCGACGACCGCGTGGCGCTCTACCAGGTTCGCAAGCGCACGAATCTTCTGAGCGGCGAAGAGACCGAGACCTTGAGCGAAGGCATCCTGCCCTACTCGCCCGAGCCCGGGCGTGGTGCGCCCGGTCGCGTGCTCCTGTGGGGGGCCGGCAGCGGCGCCGCGCTGGTGTGGCCGGACGGTCACCTGGTGCGCTTCGACGCGCGCGACCTGGGCCAGGCGCGAGTGGCCGAGGTGCTCGACCTGGTCCCGGAAGAAGGCGCTTCGCTGACCGCCCTGGGCTGGATGCTCGGCAAGACGACGATCGTCGCCGGAGACTCGCAGGGCCTCGCCGGTGCTTGGTTCCGCATCAAGCCCGAGGACGCGGCGACCGTCGACGGGGCCCTCCTGGTGCGCGCGCACGAGTTCGGACGGGCCGGGGCGGCGGTGAGCGCCATCGCGGCCTCGCCCCGCTCTCGCCTGGTGGCGCTCGGGCACGCCGACGGGTCGCTGCGGGTGGTGTACGCAACGAGCCAGATCGAGATCGGCTCGGTCTCGGTCGATCCAGGCCAGCGCGTGCTGGCGGCGGCCTTCGCGCCCAAGGAGGACGCCCTGCTCGCGCTGACCTCCAGCGGATTGTGGCGTTGGAGCCTCGATCCGCGCCATCCCGAGTCGGGCTTCGCGGCGCTCTTGAAGCCCGTGTGGTACGAGGGCTACGCCCAGGCTCAGCACGTCTGGCAGTCCACGGGAGGCAGCGACGACTTCGAGCCCAAGTTCGGCTTGGTCCCGCTGATCTTCGGGACGCTCAAGGCGAGCTTCTACTCGATGCTCTTCGGGATCCCCCTGGCGCTCCTGGCGGCGATCTACACG
>DATKBQ010000047.1:0-13289 GCA_035546375.1 Planctomycetota bacterium
GTGCGCGCGAGCCGCGGGCCGGCGAGGGCCCACCAGTCCGGCGCGTACAGGACCGCCAGGGCGGTCCCGAGCAGCGCGAAGATCGGCCAGGAGGACACGACCTCGATCAAGAGCGCGACGAAGCCCGCCGTGCCCGGGATCCCCGCGCGCAGCATGCCCGCAAGGCGCGCCGGCTCGCCGCCCAGGCGCATCGGCGTGACCGCCGCGGCGGCCTCCTCGAAGAGGTTCAGGCCCATGGCCTGACGCAGGCGGAAGCGGAAGCCCATGCCGCGCACGAACGCGCGCAGCCGCACCGCCCGCGTGAGCTGGTCGATGGCGACGCACGCGAGGCAGATCAGGTTCGCCTCGATCAGGTCCATCGCGCCATCATGCCGGCGCGGCGGCCGTCCGTCCCAGCCCCACGTAGCTCAGCCGGCCCTCCCTCGCCATCCAACGCTCGAGCGTGCGCGCCGCGGCGCCCGCCGTCGCCCGGTGGTCGAGGTCCGCGGGGTGCAGGGCGATGCGCAGGAGCTCGCCGGGTGCGACGCGGCTCGAGCGCGCGGCGACGACCGCGCTCGAGGCCCAGGCGCGCGCCGGGCTGCGCCCGCTCCAGCACAGGACCGGGGAGCGCAGCCGGCGCTCGGCCGGTGCGAGCGGCGGGAAGAGCCAGACCGAGCGCGAGTCCTCGCTCACGCCCAGGCCGAGCTCGCCCGCCGCGCGGTGCACCGCGGGCGAGCCGAGCCAGGCCGGCGGCACGAAGCCGATCGGCTCGAGACCGAGCGCGCGCAGCCGCGCCACGCCGCGCGCGATGCGCACGCGGGCGGCCTCGGGGCCGAGGGTCAGGAACTCGCCCTCGCCGTCGGTGCGCCCGAGGGCCCGCAGGTGGTCGGCGGGGCGGCGCGGCGATCCCATCTCGTCGTGGCGCTCGCCGTGCAGGAGGATCTCGGCGCTCTCGGCCGCGCGCTCGCGCAGCCAGGCGGCGAAGCGCGGATGGTCCTCCAGCGGCCACTCGCCGTGCCACTCGGGCACCACGAGCAGCGCCGGCGTCGCGCCGCGCGCGCGGCACAGCTCCCAGAGCTCGTGCACCCGCCGCTCGTTCGCCGGCGTGACGTCGTGGATCGAGACCAAGACGCTCATCGCCGCAGCACCGTCGCGTAGGCCGCGAGCAGCCGCTCGAGCACCGCCCCCTCGCCGTGGCGCAGCTCGGCGTGCGCCCGGCCGCGCGCGCCGAGCTCGCCAAGATCCGCGCGGGAGAGCAACGTACAGGCCGCCTCGGCCAGCGCGTGCGGGTCGTCCGAGCGGAAGAGCGAACCTGCGCTCGACGCCTCGACCTGCTCGGCCACGCCGCCCTGGTCGGCGGCGAGCAGCGGCGTGCCGCTGGCGAGCGCCTCCAGCGCGGCGAGCCCGAAGCTCTCGACCGCGCAGGGCGAGACGTAGAGGTCCGCCGCGGCGTGCAGGTCGGCGACCTTCTCGCGGTCGGCGACGTAGTCGAGCCAATGAACCCGTCGGCCGCGGGTCTTGGCCTCCAGGCGCGCCCGCGCCGGGCCTTCGCCGACCATCGCCAGCGCCGCGCCCGCGCGCCGCTCGACCTCGGGCCAGGCGTCGATCAGGACGTCGACCTCCTGGTCCATCGAGATGCGCCCGACGTAGAGCGCGAGCGGGCCGGGCGGCAGACCGGCGCGCTCGCGGGTCTCGGCCGCCCGCGCCCGGCGGCGCGGATGGAAGAGCTCCAGATCGACGCCGAGCGAAACCCGCAGGACGTTTTCGACCCCGCGCACCTCGAGCTCGCGCGCGCAGAACTCGGAGCTCGCGAGCACCGCGTCGAAGCGCCGCGCGAGGGAGCGCACGTAGCGCCAAGCGAGCGCGCCCGCCGCGCGCCGGAATAGGTGGTCGCGCTCGGGGCGCGGGCACAGGACGCGCGGGAGGTTGCTGTGGTAGAACCACACGATCGGCAGCGCAACTCGGCGATTCGCGCGCAGGGCGAGCCAGGGGACCAGCAAGGGGCTGCCCACTTCGACCAGGTGGACCTGCTCGTGCTCGAGGATGCGCCGCAGCCGGCGAGACGACCAGAGCAGCCGATAGCCGGGCAGCCCGGGGACGCGCGGGCCTGCGAGCCGGTAGCAGCGCACGCCGTCGCCGTCCCAGCAGGCGTCGCGCACGCCCGGCACGACCAGCACGTGGCGCAGAGTCGGGTGCGCGCGCACGTACCCCGCCTTCTCCAGGAGGTAGGTCTTGATTCCGCCGGTCGTGTCCCCGAAGTACTTCGTGACGTCGAGGATCGCGAGCTCGGCCTCGGGCCGCAGCGGCGGGGGCAACGGATCGCGCAGGAGGTCGAGCGGAGCGAAGTCGCGCTCGGGGGGAAGGCGCAGGGACGATGCCATGTGCGCCGCTCGAGACGGTGCCTCGGACCCGAGCATCGTTCCCGGTCGCTTCACTCGCCCCGTGACGCCGGCTCCTATCCGAAGGCCGGCACGGCGGCCCCGCGCAGGGGCTCGAGGTGGCTCAGGAAGAGCTCTGCGCAGGCCTTCCAGGTGAAGCGCTCGGCGAAGGCGCGGCATTCGCGCGGGTCGAGCTCGAGCGCGCCCAAGGCGGCCCGGCGCAGGTCCTCGTCGAGGCACCCGACCGGCGCCGAGCCGATCACGTCGCGCGGGCCGGGAACGGGGAAAGCCGCCACCGGAAGGCCCGAAGCCAGCGCCTCCAAGAGCACGAGCCCGAAGGTGTCGGTCCGGCTGGGGAAGACGAAGACGTCGCTGCCCGCATAGAGCCGAGCCAGCTCCTCGCCGCGCTTGGCGCCGGGGAAACGGACGTGCCGGTAGCGGCGGCGCAAGTCGTTCAGCATCGGTCCGTCGCCCACCACGAGCTTGCTGCCGGGCAGGTCGAGCCGCAGGAAGGCCTCGATGTTCTTCTCGGTGGCCACGCGCCCGACGAAGAGGAACACCGGGCGCGGCAGGTCCAGGGAATCCTCGGGGCGCGGCCTGAAGAGGCGGGTGTCGACGCCGCGCGACCAGCGCACCGGGTTGGGGAAGCCGCGCCGCAGGAGCTCCTGGCGCAGCGACTCGGTGGCGACCAGCGTGCGCGCCGCCGCCGAGTGGAACCAGCGCAGCCCGCGGTAGGTCCATGCCGCCGGCAGGCCGCAGCGCGCCTGGATGTACTCGGGGAAGCGGGTGTGGAAGGAGGTCGTGAAGGGCAAGGAGGTCGCCACGCAGAAGCCGCGCGCCGCCAGGCCGAGCGGCCCCTCGGTGACGACGTGGATCGCGTCGGGCGCGAACTCGGCGGCCAAGCGCGCCAGCCCCTTCTTGGGGCGCAGCGCGAGGCGGATCTCCGGGTAGGTGGGGCAGGGGACGGTGCGGAAGAGGTCGGGCGAGACCACCCGGATCACGTGCCCCTCTTGCTCGAGCTCGCGCCGCACCGTGTCCATCGTGCGCACGACCCCGTTGACCTGGGGGTACCAGGCGTCCGAGACGATCAGCAGCCTCAAGCGGGTCGCTCCACCTTCTCCGGCCCGCGCCCGGCCCCCGTGTGGAGGCTGAGGGCCGCCCGCGGGCAAGGTGCTTGTACCAAGCCCCCGCGGCCGGCGCATAGGATTCCCGCAACCCCCCCGAGAGGGGGATGAGCGCGGGCGAAGGGGTCGGGACTGCCATCGCGGGATCCCGGGGAGATCGGCGACGGCGGGTGCCGGGTCCGTCCGGCGCGACCGAGCGGTCAAGCGAACTCCAAGGTGATGACAACAGCGAAATACGTCGTGTGCGTTGAGAATCCAGGCAATCCGGCCGCGCTCGAGCTCCGGAAGATCTGCCGGCTCGTGGGAGGCGCGTCCGCGGAGAAGCGCGGGCTCGGTTCGGGTGATCGATGAGTCAGGCGAGGGCTACCTCTATCCGGCGCGGCTCTTCGTCCCGATCGAGATTCCGCATGCAGCGGCGAAGGCGTTCTCGAAGAGGTCCGCCTGAGCCGATGCAGAGGACGGGCTTCGGCCACGACGGATCGACCTCATGTTGGCGCTGACCTTGGGCGAACCCATCCTGATCGGAAGTCATCCATGATCATCGCCCTGGCGTCGCCTCGGATCGCGTCGAGCCTCGAGGACGGCTTGGAAAAGGTCGAGCGCATGCTGTCAGCGGCCTCGGAGCAGGGCGCGGAGATCGTGTGCTTCCCGGAGGCCTATCTCCCAGGATTGCGCGGACAGGACTTCGAGGTGTTCGCCTTGGATCGAAGGCAGCAGGAACGGGTGCTCGAGACCGTGGCGCGGTTGTCGCGAACGTATGCGGTGGCCACGATCCTCGGGATGGAGAGGATCACGAAGGTGGGCCGGCAGATCGCCGCCTTCGTCATCGACGCCCGGGGAGAGGTCCAGGGATACCAGACCAAGAACCAGCTCCACCCGAGTGAAGAGGCGTTCTACGTGCCCGGTGAAACCCGGCGACTGTTCGAGATCAAAGGTGTGCGATTCGGAGTCGTGATCTGCCACGAGGGCTGGCGGTATCCCGAGACGGTGCGGTGGGCGGCGGTGCGGGGCGCGAAGATCGTGTTCCACCCGCACCACACCGGCAGCGACGGGGAGGGCGTGCGTCTGACGCGGTGGGGCTCGGCTGGTGCGCCCTACTACGAGAAGGCGATGCTCCTGCGCAGCATGGAGAATTCGATCTACTTCGCCAGCGTCAATTACGCCCTGCGCTTCCAGGAATCGGCGACGTGTCTCGTCACGCCGTCGGGAGAGTGCCAAGCGTACCTACCCTATGGCGAGGAAGGCGTGCTGGTGCAGGCGATCCAGGTCGAGGAGGCCACCGGTCTGTTCGCCGCTCGGTACGCGCCCGAGCGTTACCAGGAAATCACGGGTCCGGATGACCAAGCACCGTGGAAGCGATCCTGAGGGAGGCCCGGCGCGCGGACATCGAGGGGATGCATCGCGTTCGGATGTCCGTCCAGGAGAATCGCCTCGTCTCGAAGGTGCTATCGGAGCGCGACTACGTTGGAGCGATCGAGACGGAAGGCCGGGGTTGGGTCGTCGAATGGCAAGGGGCGATCGTCGCGTTCGCAGTGGCGAATTCGAGGAACGGCAGCATTTGGGCGTTGTTCGTCGAGCCGAGTCATGAAGCCAAGGGGCATGGCCGGCGGCTGCACGACGTGATGGTGGCCTGGCTCTGGGACCAGGGGCACGACAGGCTTTGGCTCACGACCGAGCCGGGCACGCGGGCACAACGGTTCTATGAGCGCGCCGGCTGGAGGTGCGTCGGCCCGACGGCTCGAAGGGAGCTCCGCTACGAGCTGTCGCGCCTCGGCGGCTCACTGCATGCGACGAGGTAACACCGTGCGGCACGACCGCGCTACCGCGGACGACGATCGGCAGGATCGAGTGACCCAGGCTCGGGCGCGGGCTTGACTCAGCCCTCGAACCACCCCTCCGTCTCGCGCGCCAGGCGCTCGACGTGCTCGGCCGGGTGCAGCGCGCCCTTCCCGATCCCGGGGCAGCACTCGCGCACCGGCCCGTCCCACGTGGCCTTCTCGAGGTTCTCCTCCCAGAAGGGCCACGTGGCGCACTGCTTGGGCCGGACCGGGTAGATCGAACAGCGGTTGTCCTCGGTCAGGAACGGGCAGGCCGGGGTGTCCATCCGAAGGGTGGGGAGCTCGCCGGGCTCCTTGGTGCAGTAGCGCACGAGGAACTCTCGGCGGGTCAGGCCCAGGTAGGCGGGGATGGCGCGCAGCTCGCGCTCGGTCAGGTACACGTAGGCGTAGTCGCCGTGGTTGCGGCAGCAGTTGCCGCACTGGGTGCACTCGAAGCGCAAGCCCTTGGCATACCAGGGTTTAGGAGACATGTGCGCTTCTGCTCGAGGGGCCTGGGGGGAGAGTGTGCGGTATCCGAGCAGTGCCCGGGGGCTAGAGGTGGGCCGGCGCCGGCATCCGCGCAGGCCATGCGACGGCGCTCCACCCCTAGCACATGAAGGTCACCGTCGTCGAGGAAGGGGTGCGCACCGATCTGGAGCTCGAGGGCCCCGTGGTGCGCGTCGGCCGGGCCATCGACAACGAGATCCGGCTCTCGGGGAACCTCGTCTCCCGGCACCACTGCCGGATCGAGGCCGGGCCGGAGGGGGTGTGGGTGATCGATCTGGGCTCGTCGAACGGCACCCAGGTCAACGGCGAGAAGATCAAGCGGCGCCTGCTCGACCCCGGCGACCAGGTGCGCGTCGGCAAGGCTGTGCTCGAGATCGAGCCCCCCCGTGACGACCCCGCGCTCGATCTACCCGCGAGCGGCGACACCCAGGCGATCCCGCGCCTGGGCAGCGCCGGGATGGCGGTCGACTCGGCCGGCGAGGTCGGGCTCTTGACCCTGACCGGCGAGGCGCAGCGGGAGCGCGAAAACTTGCGCGTCTTCGCGCACATCACCCGCGAGCTCCTGCGCGAGACCGACCTCGGCCGGCTCCTGCGCCTCATCGTCGACAGCGCAGTCGCGCTGGTCGGCGGCGAGCGCGGCTTCCTCTTGCTCGGCGAGGACGTCCCGGGGCCCGAGAGATCGCCGGACCGCCCGCCGGCTCGTCCGGCGGAGGGGGCCGACGTCGCCGCCATGAAGGTGCGCGTGGCGCGCAGCTTCGACCACGAGGACATCCCTGTGCCGGCCTCGCGCCTCTCGCTCGGGATCGCCGGCACGGTGGTCGCCACGCGCCAGCCGCTGCTCTCGGTCGACGCCGGAGACGATGCGCGCTTCGACGGCATGGCGAGCGTCGAGGACCTCAGGTTGCGCTCGATCGTCTGCCTGCCCCTCTTCGTGCCGGCCCTCACCAGCTCCAGCGCCGCCGGTGCTCCCGCTGCGACCCGTGCCCCCCGCGCTCCCAGTGATCCCAGTGCACCCAGCGCCCCCAGTGCCCCCAGTGCCCCCAGTGCACCGGGCGGCCGGATCGAGGGCGTGCTCTACATCGACAACCGCCTCCAGCGCGGCGCCTTCTCCGAGGACGACCTCGACCTCCTGGAGCTGCTCGCCGACCAGGCCTCGATCGCGATCCGCAACGCGCGCCTGGTGGCCGAGCTGCGCGAGCGCAACGAGCGGGTGGTCGCGTCCGCGCACAAGATCGAGCTCCTGAACGAGCAGCTCGGCCGCAAGGTCCGCGACCGCGACACCGAGCTGGCCGTGGTGCGCGCCGAGCTCTACCGCGAGCGCGGGCGCTACGACTACACGGCGATCGTCGGCGCCAGCGAGGGCATGCGGCGCGTCTTCCAGAAGCTCGACCGCATCATCGAGAGCGACCTGCCGGTGCTCGTCCAGGGCGAGAGCGGCACCGGCAAGGAGCTGATCGCGCGCGCGATCCACTTCAACGGCCCGCGCAAGGCGAAGCCCTTCGTCACCGAGAACTGCGCCGCGCTGCCCGATTCCCTGCTGGAGAGCGAGCTCTTCGGCCACGTGCGCGGCGCCTTCACCGGCGCCCACCGCTCGAAGAAGGGGCTGCTCGAGCAGGCCGACGGCGGGACGCTCTTCCTCGACGAGATCGGCGACATGTCGACCGAGATGCAGAAGAAGGTCCTGCGCGTGCTCCAGGAGGGCGAGTTCCGCTCGGTCGGCAGCGAGGAGAAGATCAAGGTCGACGTGCGCCTGATCGCCGCCAGCCACCAGCGGCTCGACGAGATGGTCGCCGCGGGCACCTTCCGCGAGGACCTCTACTACCGCGTGCACGTCCTGACCGTCGACCTGCCGCCCTTGCGCGAGCGGCGCGAGGACATCCCTCTGCTCGCCGAGGCCCTGCTGGCGCGCGCCGCGCGCGAAGCGGGCCGGGCGGTGCCGCAGCTCCCGCGCGAGGTGCTCGCCGCCCTCGTTGCCTACGACTGGCCCGGGAACGTGCGCGAGCTCGAGAACGAGATGCGCCGCCTGGTGGTGCTCGCCGCCGACGAGGTGCGCTTGGAGCACCTCTCGAGCGCCGTGCTCGAGCGCCGCGGCCTGCACGCCCCCCCCGCGGCCGGCTCGCCCGCGCCACCCGAGCCGGGCAGCGACATCCGCGGCGCCGTCGCCGACCTCGAGCGGCGCTCCATCGAGGCGGCGCTCGCCTCCGCCGGGGGGAACAAGAGCCGCGCGGCCCAGGCCCTGGGCATCAGCCGGTTCGCGCTCCAGCGCAAGCTCGACAAGTACGGCCTGGGCCGCCCGGAGGGGTCCGAGGAGGTGGTCGAGCCGGCCGAGTCCGCCGAGTAGGAGCGCTCCCGCAGCCGACCTATAGTTGGAGGCGCGAATCCAGTCCGACGCGGCTGGCGCGCGAAGCGCCCGCATGGCCAACGAACCCTCCAGCGCGGCCCAGCGCGGCCAGCCCGAGCCCCTGCCCTTCCCCGAGATCCCGGGCTACCGGATCGAGGCCGTGATCGGCCGCGGCTCGACCGGCGTCGTCTACCGCGCGGTCCAGCTCGCCGTCGACCGGCCGGTCGCGCTCAAGGTGCTCCACGCCGAGCTGGCAGGCCGGCTGCGCGCGGTGCGCCGGCTCCAGCGCGAGGCGCGCACCACGGCGCGGCTGGCGCACCCCAACATCGTCTCCGCGATCGACATGGGCCAGGTGGGCCCCTTGTGGTGGTACGCGATGGAGCTGATCGACGGCCCCTCGCTGGCCGAGCGGCTGCGCGAGGGCGGGCGGCTCGGCGAGCGCGAGGCCCTGCGGCTCTTCATCCCGCTGTGCGAGGCCCTGGTCCACGTCCACGAGCAGGGCGTCGTCCACCGCGACATCAAGCCCGGCAACATCCTGATCGACCGCGGGGGCCGGGCGCGGCTGGTCGACTTGGGCCTCGCCTTCGCCGAGGACGACCCCTCGCTGACGCGCCAAGGCGGGACGCTGGGCACGCCGCACTACGTCTCGCCCGAGCAGGCGCGCGACCCGCAGGCGGCCGACGTGAAGAGCGACATCTGGTCGCTCGGCGCCTCGCTCTTCCACGCCGTCTGCGGCCGCCCGCCGTTCGCGGGCGACAGCGTGGCCGAGATCCTCTCCGGCGTGCTCTACGCGCCCGTGCCCGATCCGG
The DNA here is from genome assembly GCA_035546375.1 of Planctomycetota bacterium. Classification (GTDB taxonomy): domain Bacteria; phylum Planctomycetota; class UBA1135; order UBA1135; genus DATKBQ01. The sequence continues at coordinate 8,956 of DATKBQ010000047.1, forward strand.
GCGAGCTCGCGCCGCGGCTCTCGCGCAACCTCCAGCTCGTCCTGCGCAAGTGCCTTTCGCGCGACCCGCAGCGCCGCTACCCGTCGCCGCGCGAGCTGCTCGAGGACCTCGAGCGGATCCGCGAGCGCGGCAAGGTGAGCGTCCGGCGCAGCGCGCTGGAGCCGGTCGCGAGGAGCCGCGACCCGCGCCGGCGCGCGCTGGTCGCCGCGGCGGCGGTGCTCGCCGCGAGCGGCCTCGTCTGGCTCGCGTGGGCGCAGCCCTGGCGCGAGCGTGGCGAGGCGCCGGCGGAGGCCCTGGCGGTCGGCGAGCGCTGGGAGGAGCTGGAGGCGATCCGCGACACCGGCGCGCGCGGGGACATCTTCGCCGCGACGGCGCTGACGCAGCTCGCGCGGCTGGAGCCGGCGGTGCCGCCGCGCCACCGCGCCCGCTACGAGGAGGTGCACACGGAGCTGAGGCGGCGCTGGCACGACGCCGTCGCGCGGCTGCGCGGCAGCCTGCGCCCGGAGTTCGAGCGAAGGCTGATGGAGGAGCGGGACTTCGTCGCCGCCTCGAAGCTGGTGGGGAGCGAGCTCGTCGGGCGCGTGCGCACCGAGCTGAACCCCGACGGCGAGCAGATGCGCTACGCGCTCGCCAGCCTGGGTGCGGAGGACATGCAGCGGCGCTACGACGCCGAGCTGGCCGAGGCGCTGGCCACGCTGCGCCGACTGGTGGAGGAGCACCACCAGAGCGTCGTCGTGCCGCGCATCGAGAACGCGAAGAAACGCGGCGCTTGGCGCACCGCGCGCGCCGAGCTCAGCCGGCCGGTGGAAGGGCTGATCGAGGAGGCGAAGATCCGCACGGCCGGCATCCCGCCGGAGCGGCTCCAGGAGGTGCTGGCCGAGGAACGCGCGCGGCTGGATCTGCGGATCCAGCAGCTCGCGCAGGACTGGCGCGACTTCGATCTGCAGTTGGAGCGCTTCGTGCTCGACCAGGCCGTGCTCGTGGAGACGGCCCTGGAGAGGCGGCGCCCGGGCGCGGCGCCGGCGGATCTCGATGAAACGGTGCAGCGGCGGCTCGCGGAGTACCGGCTCGTGCCGGAGGAGATGCTGAACGAGCTCGGGGACCGCTGGCGCGAGACGCTCGAGCGGCGGAGGGCCGAGCTGGGCGAGCTGGAGGGCCGCCTGCTCGTCGAGGACGCGCAGCAGCGCTACGACGAGCTGTCGGACGAGCTCGCGGGGCTCTGGCACGAGCGCCGCTACGGCGAGATCCGCGCGGCCTGGGACCAAGCGCTGCAGCAGGAGTGGCTCGCGCCGGTGCGCGAGCGCATGCGCGTGCGCCGCCAGGAGGCGGACATCCTGGAGGGCCTGCTCGTGCGCGCGGCGGAGGCGGTGCGGCGGCTCGACGGGCAGACGACGTCGATCCTGGTCGGCTCGATCGAGCTGCGCGGGCGCATCGACGCCAGGACGGACCCGCTGCGACAAGGCTTCGTATTCCAGTCCCACGTGAGCACGCCGCGCCCGGCCGCGGAGTCCCAGGTGCTCGCTCTGCGCCCGATCGAGAGCCGTCAGGGGAGCCGCGCGACCGTGCTCGGCACGGACGCCGTGGAGAAGCTGGCGGGGATCGGCGTGCAGCCCAAGGAGCCGATGGAGCGGTTCCTGCGCGCGCTGTTCCGCTACCGCGAGCGCGACATCGCGGGCGCGATGCGCATGCTGCCGCTGAGTCCGCTGCCGGACGGGGAGCTGACGCCGCTGGCGCTCGATCTCCAGGCGCGGCTGCGGCAGTCGGAGGCGTTGCAGGAGGAGGAGCAGAAGGAGCGCACGCTGCGTGCCGGGGCGCAGCTCAACCTGGTCTTCCGCGAGGGCTACGCCCAACACGGCGACCGCGAAGGGACCCTGCGGCGGATCGAGCAGCTGCTCGGCGAGTTCGGGGACGTGGAGCGGGTGCGCGCGAGCCGCCAGGACCTCCTGGACCTGCGCGATCGGCTGAGCACGCCCCAGCGCTCGACCTCGAAGAGCGACTTGGAGGAGCTGTTCGGCGGGACGGTCGAGATGCTGCCGTTCAAGGGCGTGAGCCTCGCGTTCGAGTTTGACGCCAGCTCCAAGGGCGCCTGGGCCCGCAACACGTGGGTGGCCAGCGGCAACGGGTGGTCCGCCGCGAACGTGAGCTCGCGCGAGCAGCTCTTGGACGACCGGCTGTGGCCGCGGCTGATCCTGCGCTCGCCGATCGACCTCGACGCGGCGATGCAGGTCGAGATCTTGATCGAGCAGATGCACGGCTCGGGTCCGCCGCGGCTGCTCGCGATCTCCGTGGCGGGCGTGCACGCGTTCTTCAAGAGTCCCGAGGCGGCGCAGTCGGAGGGTCGCTTCCTGATCGGCTCGGGCGGGCCGGCGGACTTCGAGCAGCACCTGGACCGGGTGCTCGATGGCCGCGGCGAACGATTCGAGGGCCTGGTCAAGGGCGCCGAGCACCGCATCCGGATCGAGCTGTCGCAGGGGCGGGGGAAGTGCCGGGTGTTCCTCGACGACCGCATGGTGGGGCAGGCCGCCTCCCCGCGCCCGGAGGGCAAGCCGGGGACGGCGAGCATCGCCGTGCGCTCCCTCGAGCCCGTGCGCCTGCTCTCGGCGCGGATCGAGGCGCGATACCGGTGATTCATCTCCGCGAGGGTTCACCCGTTTTCGTTACGCCGCTCGTACACGCCGCAGGGTGTAAGGGCGGGGTCATGAAAGACGGTGAACCATCGCGGAGATGGATCATCCGATGACCGACCGCGCGCGGTCGACGAACTCCGGCGCCGCCAGCCCCCGCAGCCCGTCGAGGACGTCGAGCAGCTCCTCGCGCGTCGCGCCGCAGCGCAGGCTGCCGCGGGCGTGGCTCGCGAGCTGGCGGTCTTGGCCCAGTGCGGTCAGCGCGGCGACGGCCAGGAGCTCGCGGCGGTCGGCGGAGAGGCCGGGACGCGAGAGCAGGCGGCCGTAGGCGTGGCCGAGGATCCAGGCCTCGAAGTCGGGGTGGCCGCTCCTGAGGATGCGGCGCACGGCGCCGGCGTGCGGGTGGTAGATGCGCTCGAAGAGCCCGAGGCCGCGCTCGGGGTTGTCGGGCTCGTGCAGGACTTCGTCCTCGTCGAGGGTCCCCAGGCCTCCGGCGGCGGCGAGCACGGCGTAAGCCTCGACCGCGCGCGGAAATCCCGCGAAGACGTGCACTTGCAAGACCGTTTCGCGCCAAGCCCGGTCGGGCTCGCCGGGCGGCGCTTCGCGGCGCAGGCGTTCGACCTCGTCCCAGCGGCCCAGCACGATCGCCGCGAAGAGCCGCACGAGCCGCCGGTCGCGCTCGGAGAGCCGGCTCATCGGCGACCGATGACCTGGCCCATGCGCAAGTGCGAGCCCGGCTCGAGCCCCTCGACCGGCACCGCTCTGCCGCGCGGGGCGATGAGCACCACGGTCGAGCCCATCTCGAAGCGCGCCAGCTCCTCGCCGCGGCGCAACGCGCGCGGTGGATTCGGGCTTCCGCTGCGCCACGGCTCGACGCCGACGACGCGGATGCGGCCGACGTTCAGGGCGCCGACCATCACGAGCAAGAGCGTGCCGTTCGCGCCCTCCAGGCGCAGCACGGCTCGCTCGTTGATCGAGAGCACCCTCGGCCGCCGCGCCAGGACGCGCGGGTCGACCGAGTAGCGCGCGCCGCGCACCCAGCGCACCTCCGCCAGCGCCGAATCCTCAGGCGAGTGCACCCGGTGGTAGTCGCGCGGCGAGAGGTAGATCGTCCAAGCGTGCCCGCCCTCGAGCTCGAGGTCCTCGCCCGCGCCCGCGAGCAGCTCGCGCACCGCGTACGGCCGGCCCTTCGCCTGGAGCACCGAGCCATCGCGAATCGAATCGAGCGATTGGAGATAGCCGTCCGCCGGCGAGGGCAACACGCTCGGGTCCGGCGGGAAGGGCCGCGCTCCTTCCCTCAGCCGGCGCACGAAGAACGCCCCGAAGCTCGGGTGCTCCTCCAGCGGCAGGCGCAGCTCGCTCAGGTCGACCCCGAAGTGCCGCCCGTAGGCCCGGTAGACCGGCGCGCGCAGCGCCCGGGGGAGCCGCAGGTCGGACATCCAGCCGAAGAGTCGCGAGCTGGCCCGGCGCAGCGGCGTCGGCATTCCCTCCTTCTAACCCGGTTCATTCACCAGTCGGCGAGCGAAACGCCGCAAATGCCGGTGGATGCAAGGCAGGCGACGGAGGGCACCGGAGAGGTAAGCGCCGGTCCCGCGAATGCGGGATCGCAACCTGCCAGGGGCAGGCTGCGAAGGGGTAAGCTCCGGTCCCGCGGAAGCGGGATCGCAGCCTGCCAGTGGCAGGCTGCGAAGGAGACCCCCCCCCTTGACA
>DATKBQ010000048.1:0-8762 GCA_035546375.1 Planctomycetota bacterium
GGCGGTCGAGCTGGAAGGGGCGCCGGCCGCCGAGGCCCGGGAGCTCGCGCGGCCGCCGGCCCCGCCGCGCTCGCGCCTCCTGGATCCGCGACTGCTCGTCACCGCCTTGATCACGGTGATCCTGGTCGTCGGCTACTGGCAGTACCACATCCTCGAGATCCGCAGCCTGGCCGTCGCGCTACTCGCCGCCGTCGCCACCGAGACCGTGCTCTCGCGCGCCCTTCGCGGCCGCTTCGCCAACGTGCAGAGCGCCTACATCAGCGGCGTCAGCATGGCGCTGTTGACCAAGCCGCAGGGCCCGCTGCTCTGGCCGTTCGCGATCGGCTCGGCGCTCGCGATCCTCTCCAAGTACGTGCTGACGCGCCGCGGCCGGCACCTTTGGAACCCGACCAACTTCGCGATCAGCGCGCTGGTGCTGCTCGCCCCGGGCTCGGTCGCGATCCTGAGCCACGAGATGGGCAACTCGCTCGCGACCAACCTCGTCATCTGGGCCATGGGGCTCCTGATCGTGTCGCGCGTCCGCCTCCTGCACGTCACGCTGACCTACGCGGCGGTCTTCGCCGCGCTCGCGCCCCTGCGCGCGGCGATCACCGGCGTCCCGGTGCTGGCCGAGATCGCGCCGATCACCGGCCCGATGTACCAGCTCTTCGTCTTCTTCATGATCACCGACCCGCGCACGACCGTGGGCACGCGCCGCGGCCGGATGGCGGTGGCGGCGGCGGTCGCCGTGGTCGAGTTCGCGATCCGCTTGGCCAACGACTTCCACCTGGGCTTCGCCGCCCCGCTCGCCAGCGCGCCGCCGATCTTCGCCCTGGCGATCGTCGGGCCGATCGCCATGTGGCTGGACCTCGGCCGCAGGCCGGTCGCGAGCCTCAAAACCGGAGCCCCCGGCGTTCGATAGGACCCCGAGCCGCCTCGCGGCCCAATTGGGCAACATTTGAGTCGCAGTCGAAGTTTCACTTTCTCGGCCGGCCGGGGCCCGGGGAGGTCGGTGCAGCGCGTCCGTGTCTGGGCCTTGCTCGTGGCGGCGCTGGCCGGGGCGGCGGCGGCCCAGCTCGGGTGCTGGAGCCGGGCCGAGGTCGAGCTCGAGCGGCGGCTGGCCGATCTCCGGGCGCAGGGCGTGCTCCCGTCCCGAGGCGAGGCGGACTCGCCGATTCCTTCCGAGGAGGGCCGGCGCTTGGCGAGCGCCCTCCGGATGCTGGACAAGTGGCTCTTCGAGCACGCCCGGGAGCAGGTCTCCGCCGGCGCTCCGTGGAGCTGGCGCCCCGAGCATCGACAACGCCTCGCCGTCGCGCTCGAGCCGGCGGAGCCGTTCTTCCGCCGAGCGGACGGGCTGCTCTCGGGCGCGGATGCGGCGCGAGTGCGCGAGCTGGACGAGGACGTGGGCGGCGCCATCGAGGTGCCCGCGCACCGGCGCGCGTGGGTCCGCCTCCTGTGCGCGCGCGCCGTCCTCGATGGCGGCCGCCAGGGCGGGTCCGCCGACGCGGCGCACAGGCTGGGCGGCGCGCTCGACGTCGCGCGCCTGCTCGGCGAGCGGACGAGCTGGGGGCTCCTCACGCGCCAGAGCCTCGAGGCGCTGGCGCTCGGCGCGCTGCAGCAGGTGCTGCGCGAGAATGCGATCGATGCCCCGATCTTGCGGAGCGCGATCGAGCCGCACCTGCGCGCCGCCTCCGAGATCGCGCGGCTCGACGCCGCGCTCACGGGCGACCTGCGCCTGTGGGAGGAGCGACGCCTGCCGGCGCCGGCGGGCGCGACTTGGACCGCGCTCCTGACCCGGCCGGGCGAGCTGGAGCGGCAGGCTTCCACGCTGCGCTCCTTCGAGTGCGCGCGCGTGCTCGCGCTCCTGCCCGAACGGGAGTACGAGCGATGGCCGCGCGACGGCCGCGGCCTGCCGCTCGTGGAGAGCGGCGCGAGCGACGGCCACGACGCCTCCTGGACCGCGGTCGTCGAGGCGTGGCGCGCGCACCAGTCCGCGCTCGCGCTGGCGCGCTTGGCTCTGGCGATCGTCGAGTGGCGACAGCTCCACGGCGCCTGGCCGGAAGACCTGGACCCCCTGCGCGGCGCGTTCGAGGGCGGCGTGCCGCTCGATCCGTGCTCGGCGAGGCCCATCGCGTGGTCGGCCGCGAAGGCGCGCCTCGGGCCGACGGCCTTCGGCGCGCGCAGCGCGGGATCGCAAGCCCGCGAAGAGCTCCAGCTCCACCTGTGGACGCTGGAAGCGTCCACGGGTGCCGTCGCTGGGCAATTTCGCCCAGTCCGCCGCGCGCGTTGACATCAGGGCAGGGCCTCCTCGCCGCGCCCCGGAGGCGTTCCCCGCCCCTACAATGCAGGGAACCCCCAGCGAGGTCCCACCATGCCCAGCTTCCTGCTCTGCACTCTCCTCGCCTTCGCGCAATCCGCTCCGGCCGCGGCCCAGACGCCGGAGCAGGGCGCGCAAGTCCATCCGAGCCGGCTCCTGATCCAGCTGCGGGCCGAAGCGCAGGCCGAGGAGGTCGCGAGCGCGCACCTCGCCGCGGGCGGCAAGCTCCTGCGCGACCTGCCGCAGATCGGCTGGCAGGTGGTCGAGGTCGACCCCGCGCGGCTGCACGCGGCCCGGGCGGAGTACGGCCGTCAGCCGGCGGTCGTGCGCGCGGACTTCGACCGCGTGAAGCGCCTCGCCTACGACCCGAACGATCCCCTGTGGCCGGGCATGTGGCACATGGTGAAGATCAAGGCCGACCTCGCCTGGGACACCCACAAGGGCGCGCCCTCGGTGGTCGTCGGCGTGATCGACACGGGGCTCGAGGTGTCGCACCCCGATCTCGCGGCGAACGTCTGGGTAAACCCCGGCGAGATCCCCGGCAACGGCGTCGACGACGACGGCAATGGATACATCGACGACGTGAACGGCTACGACTTCGCCTACAACGATCCCGATCCCGACGACGTCCACGGGCACGGGACCTCCTGCGCCGGTATCGTCGCCTCGGTCCAGGACAACAACCTGGGCGCCTGCGGGGTCGCGCCGCTGTGCAAGGTCGCGGGGATCAAGGCCGGTCTCGACAGCGGCTACTTCTACGACTCCGCGAACGTGCCGGCGCTCATCTACTGCGCCGACATGGGCTTCCAGGTCGTCTCGATGAGCTTCTACTCCGACGGCGTCACGCCGGCCGAGCGCGCGGCGATCGACTACTGCTGGTCGAAGGGCGTGGTGCCCGTGGCGGCGGTGGGGAACGACCAGCAGGTGTACCCCTACTATCCCGGCGCCTACGAGAACACGATCGGCGTCGCGGCGACGAACCCCTCGGACCAGAAGTCGTGGTTCTCGAACTGGGGAAGCTGGGTCGACGTGGCGGCGCCGGGCGAAGGGATCCGGACCACCGCGAAGAACGGAGGCTTCACCAGCAGCTTCGCCGGCACATCGGGCGCCTGCCCGCACGTGGCCGGGCTCGCGGCGCTGCTCTTCTCCGCCAACCCCGGGGCGACGAACGCCGACGTACGCGCGGCGCTGGAGGACACGGCGCTGAGCCTGGTCCAGGCGCCCTATGGCGAGTACACGAACTACGGGCGGATCGACAGCCGCGCGGCGCTGGATCGGATGCTCGGGCTGACCAGCGGGTCGAAGCCGCCGCGCATGCTCTTCGCCAACCCCTCCGGCGGCGGGCCCGATCTCTCGCTCCCGAACAAGGGCCCGCTCGCGCGGCAGACGATGATCGTCTACGGCGTCGGGCTCGAGGCGCCGAACCAGGTGCGCGTGCTGCGCAACGGCTCGCCGGTGATCATGCTCGCCCAGACGCGCAACTGGGTCGAGGTCTACCCCGGAGCGAACACTCCCGCCACCCTGGAGCTGGAGGTGAACGGGCTGGTCGTCGACTCCTTCCAGTGGGAGCCCGGCTTCGGCTTCACGTTCTCGCCGACGGACGCGAACACCGAGGGCAACGGGCTCGTCGTCGGCGGCTTCGAGGAGCTGTACCGCGACGACGGCAACCTCTTCACCTGCACGGACAATGGCAGCGGCGAGGTCTACGTCCAGCTCATCCTGCGCAAGGTGATCGCGCCCCAGCTCAAGCGCCTGCAGCTCGAGTTCACCCGCGCCTACGCCGGCTGCACCGGCGGCACGGAGACGGTGCGCTTCTACGACTGGAGCTCCGCCAGCTACCCCTACGGCAGCTTCGTGACCGCCGCCTCGACGCCGATCACGGGCACCTCGACCTCGACCCTGACCACCCCGCTGCCGCCGAACCCCGCGCGCTTCGTCGACGACGAAGGGACGATGTACGTGCAGATCACCGCCACGAACGCCACCTCGGCCGGCCAGCTCTCCGCCGACAGCTTCCGCATCCGCGTGCGGTGATTCATCTCCGCGACAGTTCAACGACTTCCGTTACACGGCGGTTACACGCAGCTGCGTGTAACCGCCGTGTAACGGAAGTCGTTGAACTGTCGCGGAGATGAATCACCGCACGCGGATGCGGAAGCTGTCGGCGGAGAGCTGGCCGGCCGAGGTGGCGTTCGTGGCGGTGATCTGCACGTACATCGTCCCTTCGTCGTCGACGAAGCGCGCGGGGTTCGGCGGCAGCGGGGTGGTCAGGGTCGAGGTCGAGGTGCCCGTGATCGGCGTCGAGGCGGCGGTCACGAAGCTGCCGTAGGGGTAGCTGGCGGAGCTCCAGTCGTAGAAGCGCACCGTCTCCGTGCCGCCGGTGCAGCCGGCGTAGGCGCGGGTGAACTCGAGCTGCAGGCGCTTGAGCTGGGGCGCGATCACCTTGCGCAGGATGAGCTGGACGTAGACCTCGCCGCTGCCATTGTCCGTGCAGGTGAAGAGGTTGCCGTCGTCGCGGTACAGCTCCTCGAAGCCGCCGACGACGAGCCCGTTGCCCTCGGTGTTCGCGTCCGTCGGCGAGAACGTGAAGCCGAAGCCGGGCTCCCACTGGAAGGAGTCGACGACCAGCCCGTTCACCTCCAGCTCCAGGGTGGCGGGAGTGTTCGCTCCGGGGTAGACCTCGACCCAGTTGCGCGTCTGGGCGAGCATGATCACCGGCGAGCCGTTGCGCAGCACGCGCACCTGGTTCGGCGCCTCGAGCCCGACGCCGTAGACGATCATCGTCTGCCGCGCGAGCGGGCCCTTGTTCGGGAGCGAGAGATCGGGCCCGCCGCCGGAGGGGTTGGCGAAGAGCATGCGCGGCGGCTTCGACCCGCTGGTCAGCCCGAGCATCCGATCCAGCGCCGCGCGGCTGTCGATCCGCCCGTAGTTCGTGTACTCGCCATAGGGCGCCTGGACCAGGCTCAGCGCCGTGTCCTCCAGCGCCGCGCGTACGTCGGCGTTCGTCGCCCCGGGGTTGGCGGAGAAGAGCAGCGCCGCGAGCCCGGCCACGTGCGGGCAGGCGCCCGATGTGCCGGCGAAGCTGCTGGTGAAGCCTCCGTTCTTCGCGGTGGTCCGGATCCCTTCGCCCGGCGCCGCCACGTCGACCCAGCTTCCCCAGTTCGAGAACCACGACTTCTGGTCCGAGGGGTTCGTCGCCGCGACGCCGATCGTGTTCTCGTAGGCGCCGGGATAGTAGGGGTACACCTGCTGGTCGTTCCCCACCGCCGCCACGGGCACCACGCCCTTCGACCAGCAGTAGTCGATCGCCGCGCGCTCGGCCGGCGTGACGCCGTCGGAGTAGAAGCTCATCGAGACGACCTGGAAGCCCATGTCGGCGCAGTAGATGAGCGCCGGCACGTTCGCGGAGTCGTAGAAGTAGCCGCTGTCGAGACCGGCCTTGATCCCCGCGACCTTGCACAGCGGCGCGACCCCGCAGGCGCCCAGGTTGTTGTCCTGGACCGAGGCGACGATACCGGCGCAGGAGGTCCCGTGCCCGTGGACGTCGTCGGGATCGGGATCGTTGTAGGCGAAGTCGTAGCCGTTCACGTCGTCGATGTATCCATTGCCGTCGTCGTCGACGCCGTTGCCGGGGATCTCGCCGGGGTTTACCCAGACGTTCGCCGCGAGATCGGGGTGCGACACCTCGAGCCCCGTGTCGATCACGCCGACGACCACCGAGGGCGCGCCCTTGTGGGTGTCCCAGGCGAGGTCGGCCTTGATCTTCACCATGTGCCACATGCCCGGCCACAGGGGATCGTTCGGGTCGTAGGCGAGGCGCTTCACGCGGTCGAAGTCCGCGCGCACGACCGCCGGCTGACGGCCGTACTCCGCCCGGGCCGCGTGCAGCCGCGCGGGGTCGACCTCGACCACCTGCCAGCCGATCTGCGGCAGGTCGCGCAGGAGCTTGCCGCCCGCGGCGAGGTGCGCGCTCGCGACCTCCTCGGCCTGCGCTTCGGCCCGCAGCTGGATCAGGAGCCGGCTCGGATGGACTTGCGCGCCCTGCTCCGGCGTCTGGGCCGCGGCCGGAGCGGATTGCGCGAAGGCGAGGAGAGTGCAGAGCAGGAAGCTGGGCATGGTGGGACCTCGCTGGGGGTTCCCTGCATTGTAGGGGCGGGGAACGCCTCCGGGGCGCGGCGAGGAGGCCCTGCCCTGATGTCAACGCGCGCGGCGGACTGGGCGAAATTGCCCAGCGACGGCACCCGTGGACGCTTCCAGCGTCCACAGGTGGAGCTGGAGCTCTTCGCGGGCTTGCGATCCCGCGCTGCGCGCGCCGAAGGCCGTCGGCCCGAGGCGCGCCTTCGCGGCCGACCACGCGATGGGCCTCGCCGAGCACGGATCGAGCGGCACGCCGCCCTCGAACGCGCCGCGCAGGGGGTCCAGGTCTTCCGGCCAGGCGCCGTGGAGCTGTCGCCACTCGACGATCGCCAGAGCCAAGCGCGCCAGCGCGAGCGCGGACTGGTGCGCGCGCCACGCCTCGACGACCGCGGTCCAGGAGGCGTCGTGGCCGTCGCTCGCGCCGCTCTCCACGAGCGGCAGGCCGCGGCCGTCGCGCGGCCATCGCTCGTACTCCCGTTCGGGCAGGAGCGCGAGCACGCGCGCGCACTCGAAGGAGCGCAGCGTGGAAGCCTGCCGCTCCAGCTCGCCCGGCCGGGTCAGGAGCGCGGTCCAAGTCGCGCCCGCCGGCGCCGGCAGGCGTCGCTCCTCCCACAGGCGCAGGTCGCCCGTGAGCGCGGCGTCGAGCCGCGCGATCTCGGAGGCGGCGCGCAGGTGCGGCTCGATCGCGCTCCGCAAGATCGGGGCATCGATCGCATTCTCGCGCAGCACCTGCTGCAGCGCGCCGAGCGCCAGCGCCTCGAGGCTCTGGCGCGTGAGGAGCCCCCAGCTCGTCCGCTCGCCGAGCAGGCGCGCGACGTCGAGCGCGCCGCCCAGCCTGTGCGCCGCGTCGGCGGACCCGCCCTGGCGGCCGCCATCGAGGACGGCGCGCGCGCACAGGAGGCGGACCCACGCGCGCCGGTGCGCGGGCACCTCGATGGCGCCGCCCACGTCCTCGTCCAGCTCGCGCACTCGCGCCGCATCCGCGCCCGAGAGCAGCCCGTCCGCTCGGCGGAAGAACGGCTCCGCCGGCTCGAGCGCGACGGCGAGGCGTTGTCGATGCTCGGGGCGCCAGCTCCACGGAGCGCCGGCGGAGACCTGCTCCCGGGCGTGCTCGAAGAGCCACTTGTCCAGCATCCGGAGGGCGCTCGCCAAGCGCCGGCCCTCCTCGGAAGGAATCGGCGAGTCCGCCTCGCCTCGGGACGGGAGCACGCCCTGCGCCCGGAGATCGGCCAGCCGCCGCTCGAGCTCGACCTCGGCCCGGCTCCAGCACCCGAGCTGGGCCGCCGCCGCCCCGGCCAGCGCCGCCACGAGCAAGGCCCAGACACGGACGCGCTGCACCGACCTCCCCGGGCCCCGGCCGGCCGAGAAAGTGAAACTTCGACTGCGACTCAAATGTTGCCCAATTGGGCCGCGAGGCGGCTCGGGGTCCTATCGAACGCCGGGGGCTCCGGTTTTGAGGCTCGCGACCGGCCTGCGGCCGAGGTCCAGCCACATGGCGATCGGCCCGACGATCGCCAGGGCGAAGATCGGCGGCGCGCTGGCGAGCGGGGCGGCGAAGCCCAGGTGGAAGTCGTTGGCCAAGCGGATCGCGAACTCGACCACGGCGACCGCCGCCGCCACCGCCATCCGGCCGCGGCGCGTGCCCACGGTCGTGCGCGGGTCGGTGATCATGAAGAAGACGAAGAGCTGGTACATCGGGCCGGTGATCGGCGCGATCTCGGCCAGCACCGGGACGCCGGTGATCGCCGCGCGCAGGGGCGCGAGCGCGGCGAAGACCGCCGCGTAGGTCAGCGTGACGTGCAGGAGGCGGACGCGCGACACGATCAGGAGCCCCATGGCCCAGATGACGAGGTTGGTCGCGAGCGAGTTGCCCATCTCGTGGCTCAGGATCGCGACCGAGCCCGGGGCGAGCAGCACCAGCGCGCTGATCGCGAAGTTGGTCGGGTTCCAAAGGTGCCGGCCGCGGCGCGTCAGCACGTACTTGGAGAGGATCGCGAGCGCCGAGCCGATCGCGAACGGCCAGAGCAGCGGGCCCTGCGGCTTGGTCAACAGCGCCATGCTGACGCCGCTGATGTAGGCGCTCTGCACGTTGGCGAAGCGGCCGCGAAGGGCGCGCGAGAGCACGGTCTCGGTGGCGACGGCGGCGAGTAGCGCGACGGCCAGGCTGCGGATCTCGAGGATGTGGTACTGCCAGTAGCCGACGACCAGGATCACCGTGATCAAGGCGGTGACGAGCAGTCGCGGATCCAGGAGGCGCGAGCGCGGCGGGGCCGGCGGCCGCGCGAGCTCCCGGGCCTCGGCGGCCGGCGCCCCTTCCAGCTCGACCGCC
>DATKBQ010000049.1:0-8954 GCA_035546375.1 Planctomycetota bacterium
GCATCTCCGGGACGATCCCGCCGAAGTCGAGGCGCTCTACCACGACGTCCTCATCAACGTCACGAGCTTCTTCCGCGACGCGGAGCTGTTCGAGGCCCTCGAGGAGAAGGTGATCCCGGCGCTCCTCGCGGACCGGTCTCGGCGGGACCCGCTGCGCGTCTGGGTGCTCGGCTGCTCGACGGGCGAGGAGGCCTACTCCCTGGCGATGGTCCTGGCGGAGGCCATGGAGCCCGTGCACGGCCATGCGCGACCACAGATCTTCGCCACGGACGTGAACGCGGCTGCCATCGAGAAAGCGCGCGCGGGCGTGTACCCCAAGGAGCGCCTGCAGAACATGTCGCGCGAGCGCCTGCGCCGGTTCTTCGTGGAGACGAACGGGAGCCTCCGCGTAGCGAAGCCCATCCGCGACATGTGCGTGTTCTCCCGGCACGACGTGATATCGGACCCGCCACTCTCGCGGATGGATCTCGTCAGCTGCAGGAACCTGCTCATCTACCTCGAGCCGTCGCTCCAACAGCGGGTGATCCCGCTCCTGCACTACGCGCTCAAGCCGTCGGGCTTCCTCGTGCTCGGTGCCTCGGAAACGGTCGGGCCCTTCCGCGATCTCTTCGCCACGGAGGACTCCAAGCACAGGATCTACGCCAAGAAGCCGGGCTCCGGCCGCCTGCCCCTCCGGCCGGCGCCGCGAGCGCGGCCGGACGTACCTCTCGATCCCTTGCCGAGGGCTCGAGGGTCCGGTGCGCGCACGGCGGCGGCCCGCGTCTCTTCGGCACCGGGTGGTGGCGATGTCCAAGAGGAAGCAGACCGCCTGCTGCTCTCGTTCGCCCCGCCGGCCGTGCTCGTCGACTCGAATCTGGAAATCCTCGAGTTTCGCGGGAACACCGAGCCCTACCTGGCGCCGGCGCAGGGCAGGGCGAGCCATGCCCTGCTCAAGATGGCCCGCCAAGGCCTGCGCGTGCCGCTCCAAGCGTTGCTGCACAGGGCGAAGAAGGAGAACGCCCGCGTTCGCGAGGATGGCCTGCGGGTCGGGACGGGTGGAGGAGAGCGGGAAGTGCACCTCGAAGCCGTCCCGATACGCGGGGCGGGACGAGAAGGGTGCTTCCTGGTCCTCTTCGGGGCCGAGGCCGCCTCGGCCCAGCCGCGCAAGCGCACGTCCCGGCGCAGGCCGATGCCCGCCCCGCGCGAGTCCCCCGAGGCCGACACCGTCCGTCTCGAGCACGAGCTGGCCGCCACGCGCGAGTACCTGCAAGCGCTCGTCGAGCAGCACGACTCCGCGATCGAGGAGCTGCAGGCGGCGAGCGAGGAGGCGCAATCGGCCAACGAGGAGTTCCAGAGCGTCAACGAGGAGCTCGAGACCTCCAAGGAGGAGATCGAGTCCAGCAACGAAGAGCTCACGACGCTCAACGAAGAGCTCCACAACCGCAATCTCGAGCTGGGTCAGCTCAACAACGACCTGACCAACCTGATCACGAGCGTCCAGGTCGCCATCGTCATCGTCGGGCGCGACCTGCACGTCCGGCGCTTCAGTCCGATGGCGGAGAAGCTCCTGAACATCCGCTCGTCCGACGTCGGCCGAGCGATCACCGACATCCGGATGAACTTGGCGTTGCCCGAGCTCGGCAAGCGCCTCGCGGAGGCCATCGACACGGTGTCTCCGCGCGAGCACGAGGTCCAGGGGAGGGACGGGCACTGGTACTCGCTGCGCGTCCATCCCTACAAGACCCTGGAGAACAGGATCGACGGCGCCGTGCTGATGCTCCTGGACGTGGATGCGCTCAGGCAGGCCCGCGAGTACGCGGAGAGCGTCATCGCGACCGTGCGCGACCCCTTGCTGGTGCTCGACGCCGAGCTTCGCGTCAGGAGCGCGAACGTAGCCTTCTACAAGACCTTCGGCGTCGGTGCCGCAGAGACCGTGGGCCGGGCCGTCCACGAGCTCGGGAACGGCCAGTGGGACATCCCGGAGCTGCGCCGGCTCCTGGAGGGGATCCTGCCCACCGGCTCGCCCCTCGAGGACTTCATCGTCGAGCGCGACTTCGAGAACATCGGGCGGAGAACCATCCGGCTCCACGCCAGGAAGCTCGTAGCTCCGGGCGAGGAGCGCGAATCGGTCCTGCTCGCCATCGAGGACGTCACGGCGCTGCTCGACGCCCAGATTGCGTTGCGGCAATCGGAGCAGCGCTACCGGAGGCTCTTCGAGGCCGCGAGGGATGGGGTCCTCGTCGTCGATCCCTCGACGCGCAAGATCATCGACTCGAACCCCTTCATGACCGAGCTCCTGGGATACCCGCGCGAGGAGCTCCTGGGCAAGGAGCTGTTCGAGATCGGTGTTCTCGCGGACGAGCGGGCCAGCCGCGCCGCATTTCGCGCACTGCAGGAGCAGGGGGTCCTGCGCTACGAGGATCTTCCCCTCGAAGCCAAGACCGGCGAGCGGCGCGAAGTGGAGATGATCAGCAACCTCTATCAGGAGAACGGCGTACAGGTCATCCAGTGCAACATCCGGGACATCAGCGAGCGCAAGCGGCTCGAGGCGGAGCTGAGCAAGCACGTCGAAGAGCTCGCCGCGGCCGACAGGGAGAAGAACAACTTCCTGGCCGTCCTATCCCACGAGTTTCGCAGCCCGCTCAACGCCATCCGGGGGTGGGTCGACATCCTCAAGCGCCCGGGCGTGAGCCCCGAGAGAGTCAGCCAGGGCATCGACGTCATCGACCGGCAAAGCCGTGCGCAAGCCGATCTCATTTCGGACCTGATGGACGTGCAGCGGTTGGTTTCCGGGAAGGTCCGGCTGGAGATCGCAGAAGTCGACCTGGCACTCGTCATCGCTTCGGCAGTCGAGGCCGTGCTGCCGAGCGCGACGGACAAGGATCTCACCATCCACCGTCGGTTCGAGCTCGACCCGGCCCTGATCTTCGGCGACGAGAACCGGCTCCAGCAGGTGTTCTGGAACCTGCTCTCGAACGCCATCAAGTTCACGCCGGCCGGGGGAGAGATCTCGATCGCGCTCCGTCGAGCGGGCCCGCAAGCGGAGGTGAGCGTCAGCGATACCGGCGAGGGGATCGCCCCCGAGGCGTTGCCGCGCCTCTTCGAGCGATTCCGACAAGCGGACCCCTCGGCGAGCCGCGGTCACGGTGGACTGGGTCTGGGACTTTCCATCGCGAAGCAGCTCGTGGAACTGCACGGCGGGAAGATTCACGGGGAGAGCGCCGGGAAGGGAAGAGGCGCGACGTTCACCGTCATGCTCCCGCTGCGGTCCGCGGAGGGAGCTCTGCGGCCCAAGGCCATCGCCAGGAGAAGGGACGGAGAGCCCATGCCTTCACTCGGCGGCGCCCTGGTGCTCATGGTCGACGACGAGATGGACGCCCGCGAGGCGCTTTGCCGCACACTGGAAGGAGCGGGCGCGGAGGTCATCGCGGTCGGTTCCACGGATGAGGCGATGGCGGTCATGCAGCAGCGGCGCCCCGACATCCTGGTGAGCGACATCGGCATGCCCGGCCGGGACGGTTACGAGCTCGTCCGCTGCATGCGCGCCCTGCCGCGCGATCGGGACGGACGCGTTCCTGCGATCGCCCTCACCGCCTACGCCTCGTCGGAGGATCGGGATCATGCCCTTCGAGCGGGTTTCGATCTGCACTTGGCAAAGCCGGTCGAATCTGAGGAGCTCATCGCGACCGTAGCCCGCTTGGTTCCCCGGAACCCTGCGCTTCCCCCGCCCCAATCGACACCGGGCTAGGCGGCGGACCCTTTGGATGGCGGGGAGGCCGCAATACCGGGGCGGCCGTGCCCGCCGGCGCGTCAGAAGCGCGCCACCCGCACGCCTGCGCGCTCCCCGCGCCTCCGCCTCCGCCGTCCCCGACGTGGTGTCACTCTGGCAGGCCCCACGGCGTCGCACCGCTCATTCTGCCAATAAGGCAGCGCCGTCAACTCGTCCCGGCAGCCATTCCCCGGGTCCTGCGTGCCGCCCATGCGCCCCCTTCCACCGGCACCGTTCTTGCTTGCCAGGCGCGCCCGGCGCGGACAACGGGCGCAACCGTTCCCACTTCCGAGCGCTCGACGCCTCGAGGCTCGCGACCCCGGCCCCCAGCCCCAGCACAGAAGAAGGACGAGGCTTCATCCATGGCCAAGCAGATGGTCTTCGAGGCGGACGCTCGCGATGCGATCCGCCGCGGCGTGGAGAAACTGGCCAAGGCGGTGACGAGCACGCTCGGCCCGCGCGGCCGCAACGCGGTGCTCGACAAAGGGTGGGGCGCGCCGACGATCACCAAGGACGGCGTGACCGTCGCCGAGGAGATCCAGCTCAGCGATCCCTACGAGCACATGGGCGCGCAGCTCGTGAAGGAGGTCGCGAGCAAGACCAGCGACGTGGCCGGCGACGGCACCACCACCGCGACGCTCCTGACCGAGTCGATCTTCGTCGGCGGCCTCAAGGCGATCGCCGCCGGCGCGGCGCCGGCGCGGATCAACGCCGCGCTGCAGGACGGGCTGAAACTGGCGCTCGAGTCGCTGGACAAGCAGGCCAAGCCCGTGCAGGGCACGGCCGAGGTGCGCCAGGTCGGCACGATCTCGGCCAACAACGACCCGCGCGTCGGCAAGATCATCGGCGACGCCATGGACAAGGTCGGTAAGGACGGCGTCATCACCGTCGAGGAGGGCAAGACCCTCGAGACCGACGTCACCGTGGTCGAAGGCATGCAGTTCGACCGCGGCTTCGTCTCGCCGCACTTCGTCACCGACACGCACGCCATGGAGTGCGAGTTCGAGAAGCCCCTGATCCTCGTCTACGAGGACAAGATCTCGAGCGTGACCAAGCTCCTGCCGCTGCTCGAGGCGGTCAAGAACGCCGCCCGCCCGCTGCTCGTCATCGCCGAGGACATCGAGGGCGAGGCGCTGGCGACCTTGGTGGTGAACAAGCTGCGCGGCGTGATCCAGTGCTGCGCGGTCAAGGCGCCGGGCTACGGCGACCGGCGCAAGGCGATGCTCGAGGACATCGCCGCCCTCACCGGCGCCAAGCCGATCATGAAGGACCTCGGGATCGAGCTCGACAAGCTCACCCTGCGCGATCTCGGCACGGCCAAGCGCGTGGTCGTGACCAACGACGACACGACCCTCGTCGGCGGCGCCGGCCCGCGCGGCGCGGTCGAGGAGCGGGTGGCCCAGATCCGCCGCCAGGTCGAGGACACCACCTCCGACTACGACCGCGAGAAGCTGCAGGAGCGGCTCGCCAAGCTGACCGGCGGCATCGCCCAGATCAACGTCGGCGGCGCGACCGAGACCGAGGTCAAGGAGCGCAAGGCGCTGATCGAGGACGCGCTGCACTCCACGCGCGCGGCGGTCGAGTCCGGCATCCTGCCCGGCGGCGGCGTGGCGCTCCTGCGCACGGCGCGCTTGCTCGAGAAGCTGCGCAAGGAGGGCGACGACGACTACAACATGGGCATCGACGTGCTGACCGCCGCGCTGGCCACGCCGCTCGAGCGGATCGCCGACAACGCCGGCCACGACGGCACGGTCGTCGCCCACCGCGTGCTGCGCGAGAAGAGCCCGAGCTGGGGCTTCGACGCGCTCACCGGCGAGTACAAGGACCTGGTCCAGGCCGGCATCGTCGACCCGGCGAAGGTCACCAAGGCCGCGCTCACCAACGCGGTCAGCGTCGCCTCGCTCCTGCTCTCGACCGACGCGCTGATCGCGAACAAGCCCGAGCCCAAGAAGCGGGGCCCCCCAGGCGGCCCCGGCGGCGACATGGACGACATGGGCGGGATGGGCGGCATGGGCGGGATGGACTTCTAGGCCCGGCCGCGAACGGACACCTCAAAGGAAGACTAGGGAACATGGCCAAGCAGATCCTGTTCGACGACGCCGCGCGCCAGAAGCTCCGCGATGGCATCGACAAGCTCGCGCACGCGGTGCGCATCACCCTCGGCCCCGCCGGGCGCAACGTGATCCTCCAGAAGTCCTTCGGCTCGCCCTCGGTGACCAAGGACGGGGTCTCGGTGGCCAAGGAGATCGAGCTGGCGGACCCCTTCGAGAGCATGGGCGCGAAGCTCGTGCGCGAGGTCGCGAGCAAGACCAACGACGTCGCCGGCGACGGCACGACGACCGCCACGGTGCTCGCCTCCGCCATCTACAAGGAGGGGCTCAGGTACGTGGCCACGGGCGTGAACACGATCGCCCTGCGCAACGGCATCGAGAAGGCCGTCGAGGCGGCGGTGGCTTCGATCGCCGAGCAGTCGCGCAAGATCAAGAAGCGCGAGGAGAAGAAGAGCGTGGCCACGATCTCGGCCAACAGCGACGCCGCCATCGGGGAGCTCCTGGCCGAGGCCTTCGAGCGCGTGGGCGACGACGGCGTGATCACCGTCGAGGAGGGCACCGGCGTCGAGACCCAGCTCGAGGTGGTCGAGGGCATGGAGTTCGACAAGGGCTACCTCTCGCCCTACTTCGCCACCGACCTGACCAAGCTCACCGCCGAGCTCGAGGACGCCTACGTCTTCATCTACGAGAAGAAGATCTCCAACGTCCGCGAGTTCCTGCCCGTGCTCGAGAAGGCCGCCCAGTCGGGCCGGCCGCTCTTGATCATCGCCGAGGACATCGAGGGCGAGGCGCTGGCGACCTTGGTGATCAACCGCCTGAAGGGCATCCTCAACGTCTGCGCGGTCAAGGCGCCCGGCTTCGGCGAGCGGCGCAAGGCCTACCTGGGCGACATCGCCGCCCTGAGCGGCGGCACGGCGATCACCGAGGACCTCGGCATCGCCCTCGACAAGGTGACGGCGAGCCACTTCGGGCGCGCGCGGCGCGTGCAGGTCACCAAGGACCGCACCGTCCTGATCGGCGGCGCGGGCTCGCGCAAGGCGATCGAGGAGCGCGCGGCGCAGATCCGCGCCCAGATCGAGCACACCAAGTCCGACTACGACCGCGAGAAGCTCCAGGAGCGGCTGGGCAAGCTCACCGGCGGCGTGGCCGTGATCAAGGTCGGCGGGAACACCGAGACCGAGATGAAGCAGAAGAAGTTCCTGGTCGAGGACGCGCTCAACGCGACCCGCTCGGCGATCCAGGAAGGGATCGTCGCCGGCGGCGGCGTCGCGCTCCTGCGCGCCGCCGAGACGCTCGGCGAGCTCAAGCTGAAGGGCGACGAGCGCTTCGGCGCGATGATCGTCCAGCGCGCGCTCGAGGCCCCGCTGCGCCAGATCGCCGACAACGCCGGCGTGGACGGCGCGGTCGTGGCGGAGATGGTGCGCGAGAAGGGCAAGACCCACGGCTTCGACGCCCTGAGCGGCGAGTACGTCGACATGTTCAAGGCCGGCATCATCGATCCGGCCAAGGTCGTGCGCTCGGCCCTGCAGAACGCGGCCTCGATCGCCGGCCTGCTCCTGACCACGGACTCCATGGTGACCGAACTCAAGGAAGACGAGTCCAAGGTCGAAGGCAGCATCGCCTGATCCGCGGCCGCGCTCGCGCCACCCCCCGTCATCGAGCGCCGCCGCCCGCCGCGCCGGGCCGGCGTAGACCTGTTGTCCGCGCGAGCGATGTCCGATAGACAGGGCCGGACGTGAGCCAGAAGCGCGACTACTACGAGGTCCTGGGGGTGGCGCGGGGCGCCCCCGAGGACGAGATCAAGAAGGCCTTCCGCAAGAAGGCGCTCGAGTTCCATCCCGACCGCAACAACGGGGACAAGGAGGCCGAGCGGCGCTTCAAGGAGGCGGCCGAGGCCTACGACGTGCTCGGCGAGCCGCAGAAGCGCGCCCAGTACGACCAGTTCGGCCACGCCGCCTTCGGCCAGGGCGGCTTCGCCGGAC
This sequence comes from Planctomycetota bacterium, assembly GCA_035546375.1. Lineage (GTDB taxonomy): Bacteria > Planctomycetota > UBA1135 > UBA1135 > DATKBQ01. Next base: position 7,782 of record DATKBQ010000049.1, read on the forward strand.
AGCGCTTCTCCAGCATGGAGGACATCTTCGCCGCCTTCGGCGACGTCTTCGGCGGCGGCATGTTCGGCGACCTGTTCGCCGGCCAGCGGCGCTCGCGCGGGGGGCTGCGCCAGGGGCGCGACCTCAAGGTCGTGCTCGACCTGACCCTGGAGGAGATCGACCAGGGGGTCGAGCGCACGATCGCGCTGCGGCGCCACGAGCACTGCTCGGCCTGCGCAGGCAGCGGTGCGCAGGCGGGCACCAGCGCCGTGCGCTGCTCGTCTTGTGGAGGCCGTGGCCAGGTGGTGCGCAGCCAGGGCTTCTTCCAGATGGCGAGCCCCTGCCCGCGCTGCCGCGGCGAGGGCAAGGTGATCGAGTCGCCGTGCGCGGACTGCAAGGGCTCGGGCAAGGAGACGCGCCGGGTCGAGGTCAAGATCCCGGTGCCGACCGGGATCGAGGAGGGCGTGAGGCTGCGCATCGCCGGTCAAGGCGATCACGGCGACCCGGGCGCGCCGCCGGGCGATCTCTACTGCATGATCCGCGAGCTCGAGCACAAGGTCTTCCAGCGCAGCGGCGCGGATCTCATCACCGAGATCCCCGTCTCCTTCGCGCAGATGGCCCTGGGCGACACGGTCGAGGTGCCGACCCTGCGCGGGCGCGCGGAGATGACCATCCCGGCCGGGACCCAGAGCGGGAAGGTCTTCCGGCTGCGCGGACAGGGCCTGCCCGCCTTCGAGCGGCAGGGGCGCGGGGACCAGCTCGTGCGCGTGTTCATCGAGGTGCCGAAGAAGCTCGGGGAGCGCCAGAGGGAGCTCCTGCGCGAGTTCGCCGAGCTCGAGCAGAAGAGCTCGGGCTCGAAATCCTTCTTCGAGAAGATCGTCAACTACTTCAGCTGAGCCATGGCCAAGCGAGCACAGGACGGGCCTCCCGGCCCGGATATCGAGACCGAGGCCGATGTCGAGGAGGCGCCGGAGGCCGCCGAGGGCCCGCCGGAGCTCGAATCGCCGAGGACGGAGTCGCTGGAATCGCCGGAGGACCAGCTCGAGCGCCTGGAGCGCGAGCGCGACGAGAGCCTGGCGCGCCTGCAGCGCGCCCAGGCCGATTACGCGAACCTGCGGCGCCGGGCGCAGGCCGACCTGGATTCCGCGCTCCAGCGCTCGCTGCGGCCGCTGCTCGAGAGCCTGCTGCTCGTGG
>DATKBQ010000050.1:0-2316 GCA_035546375.1 Planctomycetota bacterium
CCGCCAGCGCGGGGTCGTGGATCTCGACTTCGAGGTCGGAGGAGGCGAGGTCTTCGGCTTCCTCGGCCCGAACGGGGCTGGGAAGACGACCACGATCCGGCTGCTGCTCGACCTGATCCGCCCCAGCCGCGGCCGGGTCGACCTGTTCGGCGCCGCCCCGCGCCGCGACGTCTCCGTGCTGCGCAGGATCGGCTACCTGCCCGGTGACCTGCGCCTCTACGAGCGGCTGACGGCCCGCGAGCTGTTGACCTACTTCGCGCGGCTGCGCGGCCTCGCCGGCCTCGGCTCGGCGCTGGCGCTGGCGGAGCGCCTCGAGCTCGAGCTCGACCGGCCGGTCCGGGCGCTCTCGAAGGGGAACCGGCAGAAGGTCGGCCTCGTGCAGGCGTTCATGCACGGGCCGGATCTGCTCGTCTTCGACGAGCCGACGGCGGGGCTCGACCCGCTGGTCCAGCAGACTTTCTACGAGCTGCTCGCCGAGGCCAAGCTGGAAGGTGCGAGCGCCTTCCTCTCCTCGCACGTGCTGCCGGAGGTGCAGCACGTCGCCGACCGCGTCGGCCTGATCCGCGAGGGGCGGCTCGTCCTCGTCGAGAGCGTCGAGAGGCTGCGCACCCGGGCTGCCACGCGGGTCGAGGCGACCTTCGCCTCGTTGCCGCCGCCGGCCGCGTTCGCGGGGGTGGCGGGCGTCCGGGAGCTCGGCCGCCACGGACGAACGGTGCTCTTCTCGCTCGCCGGCGAGGCCGACGGGCTGGTCAAGGCGCTTGCCCGCTACCGGGTCGTCGCGCTCGACAGCCACGAAGCGGACCTCGAGGACGTCTTCCTCGCGCTCTACCGAGGCGAGCAGGCGCGCGATGCTGCGTAACGTCTTCCTGAAGACGCTGCGCGAGACGCGGCGGGCGCTGCTCTGGTGGAGCCTTGGCCTCGTCGGGATGACGGCGATGATCGTCGCGATCTTCCCGACCGTCCGCGACAACCCCGAGCTGAACAGGCTGGTCGAGGTCTACCCGGAGGCGCTGAAGGCCTTCATCGCCTTCGGCGGCGAGCTCGACTACGCCTCCGGCGCCGGCTACCTGGGCATCGAGCTCTTCTCCTTCATGGTGCCCCTGCTGCTCCTGATCGCCGCGATCGGCGCCGGAGCGCGGGCGGTTGCGGGCGAAGAGGAAAACGGCACGCTCGACCTGCTGCTGGCGAACCCGATCTCACGGCGACGGCTCGCTGTCGAGAAGCTCGCGGCCCTGGCGTCCGAGATCGCAGTCCTCGGCCTCGTGCTCTGGCTCTCCCTGCTCGTCGGCGTCGCAGCCGTGGGCATGGACGTCTCCGCGGCGCGCCTCGGCGCGGCCACGGCGAGCGCGGCGCTGCTCGCCCTCGGCTTCGGGGCGATCGCGCTCCTCGTCGGGGCGGCAACCGGCCGCCGCGGTGTCGCCACCGGGGTCGCTGCGGCAGGCGCGGTTGCCGCCTACCTCGTTGACTCGCTCGCCGCCCTCGTCGACTTCCTCGAGCCCGTCCAGCGGGCCTCGCCCTTCTACCACTACGCAGCCTCGGATCCGCTTCGCCACGGGCTCTCTCTGGGTCATGCGGGGGTCCTGGTCCTGCTCTGCGGCGCCGCCGCGGTCCTCGCCCCGCTGGCGCTGGAGCGTCGCGACCTCCGGGCATGAGGAGGAGCCCGAGCGCTGCGGGAAACCCAGCCGTGCGAATCCGCGGCTGCGCGGATGGCCTCCGCAGTCCGCTCCCGGATGACGGAGCCGCGATGAAACACTGCCTGAAGGTCAGGGACGTCATGAGCGCGCCGGTGATCACGGTGGCGCCTGAGGTGATGCTCTCCGAGCAGGTCGGCTCCGTGGTCGTCGTGGACGCAGCCGACCCGGAGCTTCCGGTCGGGATCGTGACCTGGCACGACCTGCTCAAGTGCCTCGTGCCCGAGGCGGTCGCCGCCGTCTCAGGTTAGATGCCCGGGGCGCGCCCGGGGTGACGGCGCCGGTCTGGGCGCTTCTCGCCGACGAGGCACTCGAGCGGCGGCCGAGCGACTCGCCGTCGAGAAACTCCGCCAGCAGGGAGAGCTCCGGCTCACGGCCAACAATCCCGATGCCATACTCTCCCGCAGCCTGCGCCACCCAGCTCCATCCGGGCTGAACAAGCTGTCGATAGCAGATCGCCGAGCGACTGACAACCGGCCGCTCCCGCGCTCGCCGGCGTTCGTCTGACCTGCCGAGAGCTCGTGCCCCGCTGAGAAGATGCCTGCAGACGAGGTAGAGACCGACGTCGCTCTCGTAGGTCGGCTGCTTGCGTCGCAGTTTCCCGAGTGGGCCGGCCTTCCTGTCG
>DATKBQ010000051.1:0-3281 GCA_035546375.1 Planctomycetota bacterium
CGTGCATGCGGTCGAGGGGCTGCGCCGCTACGACGCGCTGAGGCACGGCGAGCTCGCGAGCTTCCTGGAGCGCTGCTACCTTCCCGACCGCTGGCAGCCGCCGGTGCAGGACCACGTGCGCTGGTACGGGATCGTGCACTCGCTCTCGCTCGTCCCGAGCTTCGCGCTCCTGGGACCCGGCGAGGCCGCCGCGCGCCTCCCCGGCGTCCTGTGGCTGGCGCTCGCGATCGCGCTCTGCGCCTGGCTCGCGCACGCCCTGGCGCCGCAGGGCCCGCGGCTCGCGGCCTTCGCCGCGGTCTTCCTGCTCATCGCGAGCCCGAACGTCTTGACCTTCGCGCCGCAGTGCCTGATCGAGACGTGCTCGCTCGCGACCTGCGCTCTCGCCTTCGCCGCCCACGTCCGCTTCCTCGAGCGGCCGCTCGTGTCCTCGCGCGCCCTCGTCGCGGGCGCGGCGCTCGGCATCGCGCTGCTCGCGAAGTACGACCACGGCCTGATCCTCGTGGCGTGCCTCGGCGTCTCCGAGCTCGTCCGCCACGGGTTCCGGCCGGCCGCGCTCGTGCGCTCGCGCGCCTGGGTGCCTTTCGCCGTCGCCGGGGCGATCTTCGCCGCCTGGCTCGCGCATCCCGACAAGCTGCAGGCCTTCCGCGACGCGCTCGCGCACCCGGCCTTCGGCACGCCGCGCACGATGCTCTTGAACCCGCTGGCGAGCTGGTTCCTCGAGCTGACCTCGTCGCCGGTGGTCGCCGTCGGAGCCGTTGCGGTGCTGCTCTTCCCGCGCCGCGCCTGGGGCGACGAGCGGCTGCGCGCGCTGTGGATCTACGCGGCGCTCTCCATGCTGCTGCTCGTCGTCCGCGCGCGCTTCCAGTTCCGCTATCACTACGTGGAGGCGCCCTTCGCGCTGCTCTACCTCGCCGTGCTCGTGCCGCAGCTCGCCTCGGACCTGGGGCGCGCGCTGCGCGAGGGACGCCCGCGCGCCGGAGCTTGGCTCCTGTCGGCGAGCGCCGCCGGGTTCGGCCTGCTGGCCTGGGTGCAGCTCGGCGGCGGGAGCTTCGCCGGCTTTTTCGGCCGCCTGTTCCAGCTCGTCTACGACGCCTTCCCCGGCCACCTCGGCCTGAGCCTCGAGCCGCAGCATTACGCCGACAGCCTGGTCTCGGGCTTCCGCGCGGCGCTTGCGCTGGGCGGCTGGGGATGGTTCGGCGCCCTCGCCGCGCTCGGCGTGCTGGGGTTCCTCCTGTGCCGGCCTGCGCATGGGATCCCTCCGGCGCGAGTCCCTCGCGCGCTGGCGGCCCTGGCCGCGCTCGCGTGCGTGCCCGGAGCGGTCCAGATGGCATCGACCCTTCCCCAGCGGATCGACTGGGAGTACGAGGGCACGCCGGAGCTCCGGCCGCTGATCGAGCACGTCGCATCGCGCTGTCCCCCGGCCGGCGAGGTCCTCCTCGGAGGCGGCTGGGACCAGCTCTCGAACAACACGCTGCGCTTCGTGCTCTTGACCCGCGGGCCCGGACGAGACGGCCGGTTCGAGGACTTGGACGTCGTCGGCGACATGATCGGCAGCATCGTGCTGCCGCCCGGGCCGCGCATCCTCCATTGGGCGCGCGTGCTCGACGGCGGCGTTCCATCGGAACAGCCGGAGGTCGTGGTCTTGATCCGCGCGCAGTCGGACTTTCGCTACCGCGTGGCGCTGCTCGATGCCAACGAGCTGTACGCGCAGCGGCTGCGCGAGCGAGGTTGGATCGCCTCGCCGGAGCAGACCTTCGACGGCCTGGGCTGCACCGTGCAGGTCTTCCATCGCGGGCAGGGCGCGGGGGATTCGGCCGGCGCGGGCCCACCCTGGACGCCGGCGGGCTCGGAGGGAGGCCGCGTGATCGGCGTCGCCGGTGAGCGAGGCTGGCTCGTGAAGGACGACGCCTGGCGTCACCTGCGCAACCCGCTGCTCCTCCCCGCAGCCGCGGCGGACGCGCCATGAACCCCTCGAGCGAAGAACGCCCTGGCTCGCTGGTCCGCCACTCGCTGGTCTACGGGATGGTCCCGTTCCTGCGCTACGGCGTCTCGATCGGGATGACCGCGTTCTACACCCAGAAGCTGCTCACGTCGGGGTATGGCGTCAAGGAGGTCCTCGACCTGTGGATCCTCCTGGCGCAGCAGCTCCTGGGCCTGAACGTGCTCGGCGGCATGCTGCGCATCTACTTCGACCGGAAGTCGGACGAGGACCGCGCGCTGGTCATCAGCTCGTCGATCCTGCTCCTTTCCGCCCTCGCCTGGTCGCTGTGCGGCTGGAGCCTGGCCTTCAGCGACCGGCTGGCGCCCTTGCTCCTGGGGTCGGGCAGCGCGCAGTTCCCGCGCTCCGATCTCGAGCTGGTCCTGAAGCTCGCGCTGATCCTGATCCCCTTCCAGCTCTCGACCCTGGCCGGGCTGTACTACTTGCAGATCCTGCGCCGCTCCGGGCTCTACGCCGGCGTCCAGCTCGCGAAGCTGGCGCTCGAGGTCACGCTGCACCTGATCTTCCTCGGCCTCTTCGGCTGGGGACTGCGCGGCTTCCTGCTCGGGCTCCTGATCGGCGAGGCCGTGAGCACGGTGTTCCTCACCGGCTGGGTGCTGATGCGGGTCGGCGCGCGCGTGAGCTGGAGCGCCTTCCAGCCGGTCTTGAGCTACGCCGCGCCGCTGGTGCCGGTCGGGTTGTTCCAGCTCGGGCTGCACCAGGCCGACCGGCGGCTCCTGGAGCACGTCTTCACCGGCACGAAGGGTCTCGACCTGGTCGGCATCTACGGCCTCGGCTACAAGGTCAGCTACCTCGTCAACGCGATGGTGCTCGGACCGTTCCTGCAGATCTTCCAGCCGTACGTTTTCTCGCTGCGGGATCCGGCGGAGCGCGCGCGCACCGTGTCGCTGGTCAGCACCTGGGCCATGGCCGCGATCGGCTCGGCGACCCTGTTCGTGGTCCTGTTCGGGCGCCAGGCGGTCGAGCTGCTCTCCGGCAGCCCGGCCTTCGACGAGGCCTGGCGCGTGATCCCGTGGGTGGCGACCGGATACGTGTTCTGGGCCTTGTACAACACCTCGGTGATCCCGCTGTACCTCGACAAGCGGACGAAGCCCGTCGCGCTGATCAACGCTCTGGCGCTGGCGGTCAACATCGGCCTCAACCTGATCCTGATCCCGCGCTTCGAGATCGTGGGCGCGGCGGCGGCGACGCTGGTCTCCTTCGCCCTGCTTGCGGTCCTGGGCATGCTCGCCAGCCGCTCGGCGGCGGGCGTGCGCTTCGAGCTGGGGCGCCAAGCGGCGAT
>DATKBQ010000052.1:0-2897 GCA_035546375.1 Planctomycetota bacterium
CTACCGTGCCCACCAACCGGAGACCACGCACGCGAAGCAGGGCGACCCCGCCCCGGCGTGACGTCGGCAGAGTTGCTCCGCTACACGGACGGGGGCTGAGACAGCCGCTTCGACTTTGAACAGATGTTCAAATTCAGGGCCCCTACGCTCCGCGCTCGGCGAGCACCAGCGTCACGTCGTCCTCGAGCGGGCGGCCCGCGACGTGATCGAAGACCAGCCGGCGTAGCCCGTCGAGCGCGCTGCCGAGGTCCTCCGCGCGCGCGCTCGCGAGCGCGCGCTCGAGACCGTCGACGCCGAGCTCGGCCTCGCCCGGATCGCGCGCCTCGCACGCGCCGTCGCTGAACAGGAGCAGGCGATCCCCGCTCTCGAGCGAGACCTCCTGCACCGTCCGCGGCGTCTGGCGAAAGACGACGGACAGCGGCGTTCCGGTCGCCCCGAGACGCACGAACCCGCCGCCGGCCCGCTCTAGCAGCGCCGGTGGGTGACCGGCGTTGAAGAAGCGCAGCCGGCCGGAATCCGAGAGCTGGCCGTAGAAGAGCGTGGCGTAGCGCGAGGCCTCGAAAAAGTCGATGCCCGACAGCAGAGCTTCCTGCACGCTGGCGGGATCGGGATCGGCACGGCGCGCGGCCTCGAGCGTCGAGCGCAGCATGCCGGCGTACATCGCCGCGCTGACGCCGTGCCCCACCACATCCGCCACCGCGATCACCAGGCTCCCGTCGCGCTCCGCCAGCGCCAGCCAGAAATCGCCGCCGACGGCGTCGCAGGGCTCGAAGCGGCCGACCGCCCGAAAGCCCGCCGCCTCGACCGGCTCCCTGGGCTGCAGGCTGCGCTGGAACCTCCGCGCGCGCGCCAGGTCCCGGGCCAGGGTGCCGGCGAACTCCTCCTTGGCGTGGCGCTCGCGCTGCAGGCGCAGGCAGCGCTCGACCAGCGCGCGCAGCACCCGCCGCTCGAACGGCTTGAACAGGAAGTAGAAGGCGTCGCCCTCGAGCGAGCGGTAGAGCTTCTCGTCAGGCTGCGAGATCGAGCCGGTGATGAGGATGACGTCGGTGGCGGGGCTGCGCCGCCGCAGCTCCTCGCACAGGCTGTAGCCGTCGCCGTCGCCCAGCCGGATGTCGACCAGCGCGACGTCGAACCGCCCGTCCTGCGAGAGTCGATCCAGCGCCTGGCTCACGCCGTCGGCCGAAGCGACGTCGTAGAGCGGCGCCAGGATGCGCTCCATGGCCCGCCGCATCCCCGGGTCGTCATCGACGACGAGGATGCGCGCCCGCTGGTCGATCACCCCTCGGCCTCCCCGGCGCAGCCGATGGCGGCGAGCCGCAGGCGGACCCGGGTACCGCGGCCGGGCTCGCTCGCGATCTCGAGGTCCCCCTCGTTCTGCCAGACCAGCGAGCGCACCAGCGAGAGCCCGAGGCCGGTGCCGTTGGCCTTGGTGGTGAAGAACGGCTCCACCACCTTGGCCAGGAGCTCGGCCTCCATCCCCGGACCGTCATCGTCCACCGAGAGCTCGACGCCGCCGCCGGCCGCCCGCCCCTGGATGTGCACGCGCCCGCCGCGGGTGCCCATCGCCTCGATCGCGTTGGTGACCAGGGTCCACAGCACGCGCTCGAGGTGGTGCTTCGAGAAGCGCACGCACGGCAGTCCCGGCGGGATGTCGAGCTCGAGCCGCACCGGCGCGGCGCCGGTCTGCGACTCGAAGATCGGCATCATCTCCTCCACCACTTGACGCAGGTCGACCGGGCCGCCCCCGGCGCGCTTGCCGGCGACGCGCAGCATGTTGGAGAAGATGCGCTTGCACAGCGCGGCCTTGTCGATGATGAGGTCGAGATCCGCGGCGAGCTCCTGCGGATCGACGCTGCCCAGCCGCAGGTCCTCGCGCCACTGCTCGGCGAGCGGCAGGATCGCCCCGATCGCGTTGTTGACGTCGTGCGCCACCGCGCGCGCGAGCGTCACCAGGCCGGCGCGGATCTCGGCCTGCATCGCCTGATCCTCGAGCGCCTGCTTCACCCGCATGTTGCGCAGCGAGACCGCGGCGGCGGGCAGGAAGCGCTCGACCACCCGGGCGTCCTGCGCGTCGAAGGCGCGGCCGCGGTGATCGGCGATCTTGAGCATGCCCAGGAACTGATCGTCGACGAAGAGCGGGGCGCACAGCAGGTCGCGCACGTCCGGGATGGCGCGGCCCCGGTAGTAATCGAGCAGCTCGCACAGCGGCCTGTCGCCCTCCTCCAGCACGCGGCCGGGCGAGAGCCGCCGCACCGGCGAGGGTCCGCGCAGCGCCGCCAGCAGCTCCGGCGACGCCTTCAGCTCGTGTCCGATGAACGCGCTCTTCGCCTTCGCCCACACGATCTTCTCGGCCGCGACCCGGAACAGGCCGGCCTCCTCGTGCCAGGTGAGGAGCGCCGCCGAATGGTCGTAGCGCACCAGCTGATGGAGCCCGTCGAGGATCTGGTAGGCGAGATCCTGCGGCCGCAGCGCCGAGATCACCTTCTCGCGGATGCGGTCGAGGACGCGGGTGAGGCGCTCCTCGTGCCGGCGCTCGAGGTCGCGCGCCAGGACCTGCGCCAGCCGGCCGAGGCGTCGGCCCTGGCCGATGGCGAAGGCGTCGCCCGCGTGCGCCGCGCCCAGGACGGCGTGCAGCCTCCCGTTGACCTCGACGCGCTGGAGCAGGAGGTTCGGCGGCAGGCTCTGCGGCGCCGCGCCCGAACGGTCGAACGCGCAGAGCCGCTCGTCGCCCGCGACCAGGCGCTCGCCGCCGCCGCGCCGCCCGCGGTCGAGCCACGCCGCGTCCGCCCCGAGGTCGAGCAACACCGCCTGGAGCAGGTGGTCGTAGACCTTGTGCCGCTTCACGAGGCGGCGCAGGTTGCCTTCGAGGACCGGCACCAGGAGGGCGGAGGGGACCG
>DATKBQ010000053.1:0-2058 GCA_035546375.1 Planctomycetota bacterium
TGGCTGGTGGAGCGGGACGGCAAGATCCTCGTCGCGATGCCGGGTGTGCCCCGCGAGATGACCCGCATGTGGGAGCAAGAGGTCGAGCCGGCCCTCCGCGCGGCGACACCGATCCAGTCGCGGACGCTCAAGATGCTGGGCATCGGCGAGTCAACGCTCGAGGAGACGATCGGCGACCTGGTGCGCTCGACCGCCCCGACCGTGGCCACATACGCGAAGTCGGATGGCGTCCACGTGCGCATCACCGATCGCGACGCCGACACGCGCGCGCGCGATGAGCGCATCGCGCGCATGGAAGCGACGATCCGCGAAAGGGTCGGCCGCTACGTGTGGGGCGTGGACGGCGAGACGCTGGGCGGCGCCGTGGGGAATGCGCTTGCGGGGCGTGGCTGGCGCCTCGCCACCGCCGAGGGCCTCACGGGGGGCGAGCTCGCGCGCTCCGTCACCGAAGCCGAGCCGGACGGCTGGTACGCCGGCGGGGTCGTGCGCCCCGGCGCGGAGGCCGGGGAGCTCTACGCGTCGGTCGCGGACCTCGGCGCCGAGGTGGTCATCGTCACCGAACGCGCGCCATCCGGCGAGCCGACGGTCGGGGTGCGCACGCCTGACACGGAGAGGTCCGTGGTCGTGCGTGCGCCAAGCGCTCCTGAAGCTCGCCGCCGCGCGGTCCTGACGGCCTTCGATCTCGCGCTTCGCGTCATCAGGCGCGGAGGGTCCGACCCGAGCTAGTCGTCGTCCTCTTCGCGTTCGCGCTCGCTGCCGCCCCTGTCCTTCTTGGACGTGTCGTCGTCGTCGTGGCTGCGCTGCCCAGCGGGCGCGGGCGTCTTCTCGCCGCGCTTCTTGGCCTTCTGCTGTGCCTCGCGCGCCATCTTCTGCTGCTCCTTGATCTTCTCGATCGCGTCCTTCCACTGCTTGGCGACCTCGGCCAGCCTCTCGAGGGTCGTCGGGGTCCCCTTCGGCGTGGCGGTCGCACTGCCGCCGTCCTCGGTCCGCGCGGACGGCGCCGTCTCCCGGGCAGCGGCGGCAGCGGCCGGCGTCGGGTCGGGCAGCGTCACGTTCCCGATGCCCTGCGGCTGCGCGCGGGTCGCGGCCGGAGGCGCTACCCGCGGCGCTGCGGCCGGCCGCGCCTGCTCGACCCGCGCGGGTGGAGCCGCAACGACCCGAGGCGCCGGCGCGGCAGGCTCCGCGGCGGGCCCGTCCTCCACGCCTTCGTCCTGCGCGCGCTGTGCGGCCGCGGCGGCGACCTGATCGGTCACCCTCGCGGCGTGCTCGGCGATGAGCTCGGACAGCGTGCCGCTCGGATCTGCCGGCGGCGCGGATGCGACCGTGTCGAAGGCCGGGGCGCTCCGGGCGCTCGCGATGCCGGTGCGCAGGCGCTCGGCGATGTCGGCCGCGCGGGCCTGCTGGTCGGCCAGGCGCTCGCGTAGGCGCGCCACGATCGTCGGGCCGCTCACTTCGAGGCGCTCGATGGAGGCGAGCTCCGCGGCGGCCTCGGCCAGCTGGGACCCGTACGCGCTCGCGGCGACGAGCGCTTCAGGCTCGCGGCCGGCCACGGCCAGGCGCTCGGCCTCGGCCAGGCGGTGCTCGGCCATGGAGAGCCGCACGGCGGCACGGTCCTCCGGGCGCTGCGCGAGCGCGAGGCGGACCTGCTCGCTGGCCACCTTCAGGCCGTAGAGCGGCTCCTCGGGGAGGGCGTCGGCGCTGGCCACGGAGGCGGTCGCCACCAGCGAGATGACCAGCACCCCGGAGATGGCGGCGCGCACGAGGTAGGGCGCCGGGGCGGCCAGGACCGTCAGGACGTTATAGAGGTGGTCGCCGAAGCCGGCGCCCCGCGGCTCGACCCGGGCCAGGACGTCCCGGCGCATCCGGGCGCGCCTCTCGTCGTCGAGATCGTCAGGACCACGTGGAGGCCATGGAGCACCCACTGCCGGGCTAACGGGCCGCCTGGTCGGCTGTTGCGAGGCCGGCGTTTGCGCGCAACGGGCACTTCCAGAAAGCGCGTTAAGCGCAGTAAAAAGAGAAGCCCCGGCACCGCAGGGGAGCAGGCGGTGCCGGGGCGTA
>DATKBQ010000054.1:0-4512 GCA_035546375.1 Planctomycetota bacterium
GTCACCCGACGAGATGCAAGACTCGCTTCCGGCTGGGGGCCAGCCTTGGCCGGGCGGGCTTGGTTACCCGCAGGACTCCGCTGAAGGTTTCCGGTCAGGTCATCTCCGTTCCTCCTTCCCAGGCTTGCCTGGCGCACCCGATTCAAACGGACTGCCACGTCGCGCGCAGCACGCATGCCGTGCGGTGGAGCTCGCAGCGGGGTTCAGGACGCTAGCGCCGCTTTCCTCCCCCGCCGGAGATCGCGCGGTCCACCGAGAGCGGGCCGGGCCCGAAGACGGCGAGCCAGAGCAGGAGCAGGATGTAGAGCAGCTCGATCATGCCCGAGAGGGCGTCGAGCTGGTCCAGCCAGGAGCCGGTGAGCTCGGCTTTCTTGGCCGTCGCGATGGCGACGACCATGATCACGATCAGCGGCAAGCTCGAGAGCCGCGTGAACAGGCCGACGAGCACCAGCGCGCCGAAGAGCAGCTCGCAGGCCGAGGAGAACGTCGCCTGGAACTGCGCGGCGGGGATCCCGAGCTCCTTGAAGTACTCCGTGAGCGCCTCGAGGTTCCCGAGGTGGCGCCAGCCGGCGAGGACGAAGACCAGGCCGAGGGTCAACCGGGTGGCGAAGGGCGGCAGCCAGCGGAAGGCGTCGGCCAGGCGCAGGCCGTTCTGGCGGATGGATTGGACGAGCGGCACTCTCTTCCTCCAGGCGGCGCGCGGGTGGCGGGCCGATCGAGCGGGTGCGGGTGGATCCCCGCGCGGGACGGGAACTTACCGCGGGCCGCGAGTCAAGCCTCGGGTCGCTGCGCCGCGCCGTGCGAGCCGGCCGTGGAGCTCGCTGAAGACGGCGGTCCCCGTGGCTTGGTCCGCGACCATGGCAGCTTCCGGGCTCCGGGATCAAGGGGGCGCGCGTTTTTGCGGCACGGTCCCCGCCTGCGACGAGCGCGCGGCCGAGCTCCGCGGCTGCGCGCCGGGGATCGAATCTACGGGCGCTGCGCCCGAGCGCCGCCGTCCCGGCGGGAAGCCGCTCAGCGCGCTTGCGCCGAGATCGAGCCCGGACGCGCCGGCGGCGGCACGAGGCCCAGCGCGCGGCCCAGGCGCTTGCGGCCGAACTGCGGATTCTCGAGGTAGTACAGCGTGCGCTCCATGAAGCGCCGCGCGCGCTGCGGATAGCCGTAGTACCACTTCTCGTAGGAGCGCACCATGTTCTTGCGCAGCTCCTCCAGCTCGACCTGGCTGAAGTGCTCGTGCACGTAGGCCGAGCGGTTCGACGAGACGTAGTTCTCGCGCAGGTCGGTGACGTCGATCGAGGCCTGGTAGTTGTCCCAGCTCTCGGTGCCGATCAGCGGGTTGAAGACGCTCACGCGCACCAGGTCGGGCCCGGCGAGCTTGAGCACCTTCTCGGTCTCGGCGATGTCCTGCGGCGTCTCGCCCGGGCTGCCCACGATCAGGTAGACCTTGGCCCAGATCCCCGCGCGGCGCGTCATGCGCGCGGCCTCGACGATCACCTCGGGGGTCAGGTCCTTCTTCAAGACGTCGAGCATGCGCTGGCTGCCGGACTCCCAGCCGTAGTAGATGCGGCGGCACCCGGCGCGGTGCATGTGCTTCAGGAGCGGGTAGTCGACGCAGTCGGCGCGCGTGTTCGCGATCCACTCGAACTTGAGCCCCCGGCGCAGGATCTCGTCGCACATCTCGTGGATGCGCTTGCGCCGCAGGGTCAGGATCTCGTCGACGAAGAGCACCACGCCGGGCCGGTAGGTCTTCACCACGTGCTCCAGCTCGTCGACGATCATCTGCGTCGAGCGCACGCGGAAGCCGCGGCCGGTCAGCTCCTTCTGGCAGAAGATGCACTTGAAGGGGCAGCCGCGGGTCGTGAACACGTAGGCGAGGCGTTCCGGGTTGAGCTTGAAGTAGCTCTCCATCGGCAAGAGGTGCCGCGCCGGCATCGGCAGCTCGTCGAGCTTCTTGATGAGGGGCGGCGCCGGGTTGTCGATCGCGACGGCGCCGTCGCGCAGCGCGGCCAGGCCCGGGACCTGCGACAGCGCCGCTTCGTCGTCCGCCTCGAGGGCCTTCAGGAACTGCGGCAGCGTTTCCTCGGCCTCGCCCTTGAGCACGTAATCGAAGTGGCCGCTGTCGAGGAAGATCCCCTGGTCGACGGAGGCGTGGGGCCCCCCCATCACGGTGATCTTCCCCTGCTCCTTGGCGTACTTGGCCCACGCGATCGCGCGGCGGATGTTGGGCGTGAGCGCGCCGAAGCCAATGACGTCGTTGCGCGCAATCGCCTCCTTCATGTGCTGGTCGTTGACGATCCGCTCGTCGACCAGCTCCACCGGCAGGCCCTCCCGCTCCAGGCTCGCTCCCAGGTAGGCGACCCCCAGGATCATCGCCAGGGGATCCTCCTGAACGTGGGGCTTGACGTAGGTGATCAGCGTCTTGCGCATCGAGGTGTCGATCGAGGTGGCGTCGAACCCCCGGCAACCGCCGTTTCTGCGGCTCCGGGGGGGGGAGGGAGCGGCGAAACCGTCCCCGGCAACCCTACCCTTCGCTGGAGATTCGCGCAACCGGCGCTACCGGAAGGGTTTCGGGCCGATCGGAGGGCTCCCGAGCCCCCTATCGGCATCCGCCGCGCCGGCGCTCAGGCGCTGCGCACGGGAGGCTCTGCCCGGCGCGTCCCGCTCCGCGCCAGGGCCAGCGCGGCGGCGTACTCCTCGAGGAACTCGGCGGTCAGCCGCTCGATCGTAAAGCGCTGCTGCATCCGGAGATAGCCGGCATGGCCAAGGCGGCGGGCGAGCTCGGGGTCCTCCAAGAGCTCGCGGAGGCGCCCGCCGAAGACTTCCAGGTCGAAGGGGTTCTCGACGAAGCCCGTGACGCCGTGCTCCACCACCTCCGGGCTGCCGCCGAAGGAGGTGGCGACGACCGGCTTGGCGTGCTCCATGGCCTCGAGGTTGACCAGGCCGAAGGTGTCGAAGCAGATCGAGGGCGTGGCCAGAACGTCGGTGGCACCCCAGGCGCGCGCCAGCTCGTCCCCGTCCAGCCAGCCTGGCGCAACGATGCGCCCCTCGATCCCCAGGCGCCGCGCCAGGCCCGCGAACTCCCGCTCGTAGACCTCGCGGTGGCCGAGCAGCAGGAGGCGCAGCCGCGGCAGCTCGGGCGCGAGCCGCGCCACCATCTCGAAGAGCTGGGCCACGCCCTTCTGCTCGTGCAGCCGCCCTGCGATCGTGACCACCTGCGCGTTCTCCAGGCCCTGGCGCCGCTTGAAGTCGAGGATTTCCTCCGGAATGGGCAACGCGGCGCCGGGGCGGATCGCGTTGTGCACCGTGCGGTCGACGCGGATGCCGTTGGCCGCCAGAGCGAGGCCGAGCTCGTCGGAGACCACCGTGAGCCGGTGCACGTCGCGCGCGAGCACGCGGCGGATCGCGCGGTTGCGCCAGGGGTTGTAGCGCAGCCGCTGGCACGGCAAGCACTTCTGCCAGTAGGCGCGGTAGTCGCGCAGCTCGCCCTTGGCCTCGGCCCCGCCGTGGAAGCAGGTGAGCTTCTGCTGGCAGAAGCTCATCACGTCGTGGGCGGTGAAGACCACCGCCGCTCCCGCGCGCCGTGCGGCCCCGAGCGCGGCGTAGGAGAGGTGCGTGTGGATCAGGTGCGCGTGGACGACGTCGGGCTTCCAGGCTTCCAGCACCGCCCGCAGCGGCTCGCGCACGCGCGGGTTGTCGAGCGCGACCCAGGCCCGGAAGCGCACGTTGTAGTCGGAGTGCAGCCGAAAGGTTTCCAGGCCCAGGATCTCGGTCGGCGTCGCCAGCGCAGGATCCTGCACCGCCGTGACCAGCGCCGTCTCGTGGCCGAGCCGGCGCAGCTCCTCGGCCAGCTGGTAGGTCTGGCGCACCGACGAGCCGATCGAGGGATCGCTCAGGTCGCTCAGGAAGAGCACGCGCATCAGCGGTCCCAGTGGCCCTCGCGGGCGCGGGTCTTGAAGTAGAAGGCCACGTAGAGGAAGTGTACGAGCACCCAGGACATGTACAGGGAGAGTCCCCAGGCGGCGCCCGTGCGCGGGAAGTGCTCGACCAGGACGAAGTTCAGGGGGATCGTGATCGCCGCTCCCACGAAGGTGATCGAGAGGCTGGCGCGCATCTGGTCGGTCAGGATGTAGAAGGGCTCCAGGCCGACGGCGAAGGCGTGTGGAACGAGGCCGACGGCCAGGATGGCGGCGTAGGTCAAGACCGGGTCGGCGAACTCCGGCCCGTAGAAGACCCGCACCACCGGGCGGATCAGGGGCAGCGCCAGCAGGATGCCGGCCGAGATCAGCGAGCCCGCGATCAGCGTGGTCCGCAGGAACGTGCGCCGGAACCGCTCCAGGTCGCGCACGCCGCGCAGCTCGCTGAGGGCCGGCAGCACCGTGCGCGAGACCCCGAGCATCATCATCTGCGGCAGCCCGAGGATGCGCTGGGCGACGTGGAAGTAAGCGACCCAGCTCATGCCGCCGAAGGCGCCCACCAACAGGCGCGGGAACACGGTCATGAACAGCGTGCTGCCGT
>DATKBQ010000055.1:0-11648 GCA_035546375.1 Planctomycetota bacterium
CGCCGGGGAGGACCGGAGCCATGCCGAACTCGCTTCTCTTGCTCGCCGCCTGCGTCCAGGGCTTCGCGCCCGAGCTCTCCGCGCTGCGCTCGGAGGCGATCTCACGGGCACGCGAGATGCAGCCCGAGCTGGTCGCGATGCACGAGCGGATCTGGGGCTACGCCGAGCTTGGGCTCGAGGAGCAGCGCTCCAGCGCCGAGCTGCAGGAGTTCCTGCGCGCGCGAGGCTTCTCCGTCGACGCCGGCGTCGCCGGGATGCCGACCGCCTTCGTCGCCTCCTGGGGATCCGGCAAGCCCGTGATCGCGATCCTCGCCGAGTTCGACGCTCTGCCGGGTCTCTCCCAGGAGGTGGCGCCCGAGCGCCGGCCGCGCGAAGAGGGCGGCGCAGGCCACGCCTGCGGCCACAGCGTCTTCGGCGCGGCCTCCGCCGGAGCGGCCGCCGCGGCAAAGGGCGTCCTGGAGCGCTACGGCATCCCGGGCACGGTCCGCCTCTATGGCACGCCCGCCGAGGAGACGGCGATCGGCAAGCAGTACATGCTGCTCGCCGGGCTCTTCGACGACGTCGACGTCGTGCTCTCGTGGCACGTGCGCGACCGGACCTTCGCGGACTACGCCTACACCAAGGCCGTGGTCTCGGCCAAGTTCCGCTTCCACGGTCTCGCCGCCCACGCCTCGCGCGAGCCGGAGGCCGGGCGCAGCGCGCTGGACGCCGTCGAGCTGATGAACGTCGGCGCCAACTACCTGCGCGAGCACGTGCGCGAGGACGCGCGCATCCACTACGTGATCACCGACGGCGGCGGCCAGCCCAACGTCGTGCCGCCGCGGGCCGAGGTCTGGTACTACGTCCGCGCGGACCGCCACGCCGACGTGGAGCGCTACTTCGAGCGCTTGAAGCGGATCGCCGAGGGGGCGGCGCTGATGAGCGACACGAGCTTCGAGGTGCGCGTCGAGAGCGACGCCCACGAGGTGCTGCCCAACCGCTCGCTCGCGGAGCTCCTGGACGCGAACCTGCGCCTGGTCGGCGCGCCGGAGTTCGACGAGGCGGAGCGCGCCTTCGCCCGCGGCGTGCAGCGCGAGCTCGACCCGCGGCCCGAGGCGCCTTTCGCGGAGGGGATCGACCCCCTGCCCGAGCGCCCGTGGCAGATCACCAGCTCGACCGACATCGGCGACCTCTCCTGGCGCGTGCCCGTGGGCTCGATCTCGGTCGCGACGACGGCGCTGGGCACTCCGGCGCACTCTTGGCAGTGGGTGGCGTGCACCGGCTCGTCGATCGGCGCGAAGGGGCTAGGAGTCGCCGCGGCGGCGCTCGCCGCGAGCGCAGTCGAGCTCGCGAGGCGCCCCGAGACCGTCGCCGCCGCCTGGTCCGACTTCCACGCCGTGCGCGACCCGCTGGACTACGTCACGCTGATCCCGCCCGGCCAGCAGGCGCCGGCGTCGATCCGGTGAAACCATCTCCGCGACAGTTCACCGTTTTCCCATACGTGCCGCTTACTCACCGCGCCCGCGTCTCGCATGCAAAGGGCACGTAACGGAAAGTGGTGAACCGTCGCGGAGATGGTTTCACTGGATCGGCGCGGGGACTCTACTGCGGCGGAAGAGGCGGTAGGTGACGTAGAGGACGGCCAGCGCGACCAGCGGGATGGCGAGCGGCCAGAGCACGGCCAGGGTCGAGAACAGGCCGGCCGCAGCGGCTTCGCCGGTGGAGACGGCGGAGTTCGCGAGGCCGCCGGTGGTCGCGCTCGAGGCGCCGCGGGCGACGACGGTCGGGATCTGCACCACGGCGGCCGCGGTGCCGCCGGCGAGCACGCCGAGCGTCCAGCGCAGCCAGGGGTCGACGCCCTCCATCACGGCCATCGAGACGACGACTCCCGCGAGGATCGCGGCGGGCGTCGCGATCGAGTCGAGGAAGTTGTCGATCACGGGGACGTAGTAAGCCGCGATCTCGAGCGCCGTGGCGAGGCCCAGGCACGCCAGGGCAGGCGTCGAGCCGATCCAGGCGAACCCCTCGCTCAGGCTCAGGAGCCCTGCGCGCGAGGCGATCGAGACCACCAGCAGGGGTACGAAGACCCGGAAGCCGCAGGCGGCGGCGAGGCCGAGGGCGGCGAGGATGCTGAGCAGGGTGGCGAAGAACGGCTCCATGGGTACCTCCGGGCGGCCTACGCGGCTCGCGCGGTCTGCATTCTAGGCCAGGAGGCCCCGTTCAGAGATAGCCGAGCGCGCGCAGCTCCGCGCGATCGGCCTCGCCGAGGGCCGCGGGGGCCGCGGGGGCCCCGGTGGCCTCGGGCGGGGCGGCCAGCGCGCGCTCGAGGGCCCGCAGGAGCCGCTCCGCGAGCTCCGGCCTCTCGGCGAAGAGATTCGCCTGCTCACCGGGATCCGCGGCGAGGTCGTACAGCTCGTGGTCCCCGTCGGAGGAGCGGATCAGCTTGTAGCGGCCCGCGAAGATCGCCTCGCGGACGCGGTCGAAGCGCGCGCCCCAGCTCGAGCGCATGTCCCGGGTTTGGGCGTAGTGCTGCTCCGCGATCGGCTCGCGGCCGCCCGGCGGGCCGGGGAAGTCGCGGGCGAGCCGAGACGAGAGCTCCGCCGGCATCGACTCACGGATCAGCGCCGGCACGTCGGCGAGCGAGATCAGCCGCCCGTCGACGCGCCCCTCGCGCTGTCCAGGCCGCTTCAGGATCAGCGGCACGTGCAGGACTTCTTGGTAGACGTCCTTGCTGTGCTCGACCAGGCGGTGCTCGCCGAAGTGCTCGCCGTGGTCGGAGGTGACGACCACCAGCGTCGACTCGTCCAGGCCGAGCTCGCGCAACCGGTCCAGGAGCTGGCCCACGGCGCGGTCGGCGTGGGCGATCCCGGTGTCGTACTGGAGCACGATCGCTTCCGCGAGTTCCTGTGGCACGGGCCCGTCGCCGCCGAGCACCGCCTCGTACAAGCGGTCGAGCATCGCTCCGGGATGCTCCCGCGAAGCGGGCGGCAGGGCGCTGCCGGGCAGCGGATCCGCCGCGTACGGGCGGTGCGCGTCCATGTAGTTGACGAACAGGAAGAAGGGACGCGAGTCGTGCTCGTCCAGCCAGTGCAGGACCGGCTCGTTCAGCGCTTCTCCCCCGACACGCCGGGTCTGGTAGGTCTCGAACCCTCTCCCGAAGCCGAGGTGCGGCGCGAGGTACGCCGTGTTGGCCGCAAAGCCGGCGGTGCGGTAGCCCTCGGCGGCGAGCGCCTCGGCGAGCGTGCGCGTCCCGCTCGCCAGGGCGCGGAAGCGCTGCTCCTCGCCGCGCGGCGTCGCGATGTTGTGCGCCCCGTGCTGGCTCGGGAAGCGCCCAGTGAAGAGCGAGGCGTGGCTCGGAACGGTCCAGGCGGACGTAGCCTGACAGCGGGTGTAGCGATCGGCTCCGGCAGCCAGGGCGTCGAGGCGTGGGCTGGTCGGGCGCGCGTAGCCGTAGCAGCCCAGGTGATCGGCCCGCAGGGTGTCGATGGTCACCAGGACCACGTTCGGCGGCCGGGTTGCCCCCCCACCCTCCGAGCAGGCCCAGGCCGGCGCCAAGGCGAGGGAAACCGTCGCCGCCAGGGTGCTCCGCAAGCCCATCCCGGCCCGAGGATACGCCCCGGGAGGCCCGGAAAGCCGTTCGGGCGGCCGTGAATACCGGCTTGCGGCCTCGATACTGATATGATATCGTTCCGATAACCTTCCCCAAGAGGCGTCCCATGCAACGCAGCCCCGAACACGTCGAGCGTCCGTTCTCCCCCCTGTCCGGATGGCCGATGGTCGCCGTCTACCTGATCTTGATCGCGCTCGTCGCCGCGCTGGTCTGGATCGGGGCGCGGGAGCGCAGCCCGGCGATCCTCGTACCCACGCTGATCCTGGGGATCCCGACGCTGCTGGCGCTCCCCTGCGGCTTCTTCATCGTCAACCCGAACCAGTCGCGCGTGCTCGTGCTCTTCGGCCGCTACCGCGGCACGGTGCGCTCCGGCGGCCTCTGGTGGACCAACCCGTTCACGGTCAAGCGCAAGGTCTCGCTGCGCGCCCACAACTTCAACACCGAGAAGCTCAAGGTGAACGACCTGCTCGGCAACCCGATCGAGATCGCCGCCGTCGTGGTCTGGCAGGTCTACGACACGGCGCGGGCGGTGTTCGACGTGGAGGACTTCCAGGACTTCGTGTCGGTGCAGAGCGAGGCCGCCGTGCGCGTGCTCGCCAGCCGCCACCCCTACGACGAAGGCCACACCGAGGTCGTGCGCACGACCCTGCGCGGCAGCGCCGACGAGGTCTCGCTCGAGCTGCAGGAGGCCCTGCAGCAACGCCTCGACCAAGCCGGCATCCAGGTGATCGAGACGCGCCTCTCGCACCTCGCCTACGCGCCCGAGATCGCCTCCGCGATGCTCCAGCGCCAGCAGGCGACGGCGGTCATCGCGGCCCGTGCCATGATCGTCGAAGGAGCGGTCGGCATGGTGCAGATGGCGCTCGCCCAGCTCGCGCAGAGCAAGGTCGTGGACCTGGACGACGAGCGGCGCGCCCAGCTCGTCGGCAACCTGCTGGTCGTCCTGTGCGCCCACGAGAACCCGACGCCGGTCCTGAACACCGGCTCGCTGTACACCTGAGACGGGAGCGATGGCCGACCCCCAGCCCCAGGAGCAGCGGCCCGAGGATCAGCCCGAGGCGCGCAAGGCGTTCCTGGTGCGCCTGCCGCCCGGCCTGCTCGAGGAGCTGCGTGGCTGGGCGGCCCAGGAGGTCCGCAGCCTCAACGGCCACATCGAGTACCTCCTGCGCGACGCGGTTCGCCGGCGGCGCGGCCGCGACGTCCGCTGACCGGCGACGCGGCCATGGCGCGCACGGCGCAGCGGCGCTCCGGCCCGATCGGGGGTCGACCGGGAGCGCGAGTTCTGCTCATCTTTAGCCCGGGTTCGCGACCGGCCGAGGAGGCGCGGCCCGGCCCCGCCCGCGCCCATGGACGTCCCGACCCCCCCCACACCTCGCCAGGTCGATCCCCTGGGACCCGGCGAGCGGGTGGTCGTGATCGGCGCCGGCCCGGCCGGGCTGACGGCCGCCTATCTCTTGCAAAAGGCCGGCGCCTCCACGGTGGTCCTGGAAGGCACCGACATGGTCGGCGGGATCTCCCGCACGGCGCGCTACAAGGGCTACCGCTTCGACATCGGCGGCCACCGCTTCTTCACCAAGTACGCGCCGGTCGAGGAGCTGTGGCGCGAGATCCTGGGCGAGGAGTTCATCAAGGTCCCGCGCCTCTCGCGCATCCACTACGACGGGCGCTACTTCGACTACCCGCTGAAGGCCGGCAACGCGCTGCGCGGGCTCGGGATCTGGAACGCGATCCGGATCGTGTACAGCTACGTGCACGCCAAGCTGCGGCCCGACCCCGTGGAGGAGACGTTCGAGCAGTGGGTCTCGAACCGCTTCGGCCGCCGGCTGTACGAGATCTTCTTCAAGACCTACACCGAGAAGGTGTGGGGCATCCCCTGCACCGAGATCCGCGCCGAGTGGGCCGCGCAGCGCATCCAGAACCTGTCGCTGGCGAAGGCGATCCTCAACGCCACGTCGATCCAGAGGCGCTCGAAGGAGATCAAGAGCCTGATCGACGAGTTCCACTACCCCCGGCTCGGGCCGGGGCAGATGTGGGAGATGTGCGCGGAGAAGCTCACGGCGTTGGGCGGCGAGCTGCTGATGGGCCACAAGGTGCGCGCCATCGAGACCGAGCACGAGGACGGCGCGCGCCGGGCCGTCGCCGTGCGCTGCCACACGGCCGAGGGATCGGTGCGCATCGAAGGGCGCCACTTCATCTCGACCATGCCCGTGCGCTCGCTGGTGCGCGCGCTCGAGCCCGCGCCGCCCGAAGCGGTGCGCCAAGCCGGCGAGGGATTGCGCTACCGCGACTTCCTGGTCGTCGCCCTGATCCTGGAGGCGCAGGACCTCTTCCCCGACAACTGGATCTACATCCACTCGCCCGGCGTGAAGGTGGGCCGCATCCAGAACTTCAACAACTGGAGCAAGGCCATGGTCCCCGATCCCGGCCGCACCTGCCTGGGCATGGAGTACTTCTGCTTCGAGGGCGATGGCCTGTGGAGCGCGAGCGACGCCGAGCTGATCGAGCTGGCGCGGCGCGAGCTCGGGATCCTCGGGCTCGCCGACCCGGCGCTGGTGGTCGACGGCACGGTCGTGCGCATGCCCAAGGCCTATCCGAGCTACGACGCCGACTACCGCCGCCACCTGGACTTGGCGCGCACTTGGCTCGACCCGATCCCGAACCTGCACCCGGTCGGCCGCAACGGCATGCACAAGTACAACAACCAGGACCACTCGATGCTGACGGCGATGATGGTCGTCCGGAACATGCAGGGCGCCCAGCACGACGTGTGGTCGGTGAACACCGACTACGAGTACCACGAGGAGCAGCGCCTCGAGCGGCCGGCGCCCGAGGAGGCCAGCGCAGCGCGCTGAGCGCCGGACGGCCCATGGCCACGGATACCTCCAACGAAGTGCGGCCGGCGGCGGCGCCCGAGCGCGCAACGACCGCTGCTCCCTCGTCGTACGTGCGCACCTTCAACCGCTTCGAGCTGAAGTACGTCCTGCGCGACGAGGCGGTGCGCGCCTTCATCGGAGCGCTGGAGGGCTACGCGCGGCCCGACCCGCACTCGGGCGAGCGCGGCTACCGCGTCAGCTCCGTGTACTGGGACACCGCCGGCCTGAAGTTCTTCTGGGAGAAGATCGACGGGCAGAAGGTGCGCCGCAAGCTGCGCTTCCGCACCTACGGCGAGTCGCCGGAGCGAGTCTTCGTCGAGATCAAGCAGCGAATCGACCGCACCGTGCAGAAGCGGCGCGTCTTGTGGCCCCTCGAGCAGGCCCGCGCCCTCTTCGCGGACGGGCGCATCGACCCCGAGCTGGAAGCGGGGGTCGAGGACTCCGCCGCCCTGGAGGCGCTCTGGCTGTGCCGCTACCATCGCCTGGCGCCGACCATGGCCGTCGCCTACCGCCGCCGCGCCTTCCTCGCCCTGCACGAGCCCGACCTGCGCATCACTTTCGACACGCGCTTGGTCTACGACCGGCGCGAGCTCGATCCCGCGCGGCCGCTCGCGGGCGGCAAGGCGCTGCTCGACCCGCGGATGGCGGTGATGGAGATCAAGTACAACCACGGCGTCCCGGCCTGGCTCGCCGCGCTGGCGCGCCGGCACGGGCTGGAGCTCGTGCGGATCTCGAAGTACTGCACGGCCGTGGACCGCGAGCTGTTCGGCGGCCAGCACACGTGAGACCCAGAGTGAAGATCGGCGCAGAGATCGGCGCGAGGAAACCGGAGGCGATGCGTTGGACCAGTTGATGCGCGAGTGGATGCGCGAGACCACCGAGATCGGCGGCCGGAACCTCGTCTGGGCCTCGATCCTGGCCCTGTTCACGAGCTTCTTCCTGTCGATGGCGCTGGCCTTCGTGTACCGCCTGACCCACCGCGGGCTCTCCTACTCCGTGTCGTTCGTGCACACGATCATCGTCATGGGCGTCACCGTGTCGGTGATCATGGTCTTGATCGGCAGCAACCTGGCGCGCGCCTTCGCGCTGGTCGGCGCGCTCTCGATCATCCGCTTCCGCACGGCGATCAAGGACCCGCGAGACGTGGCCTTCATCTTCATGGCCATGGCGGCCGGCATGGCCTGCGGAGTGGGCTACTACGTGATCGGCCTCGTGTTCACGCTCTTCGTGTGCCCGATGACGTGGTTCCTCTACCGCTTCGAGATCGGCTCGATGCCCTCGAGCGAGGTGCTACTCAAGGTCGACCTGCCCTCCAGCGTCGACTACCACCACGCCTTCGACGAGGTCTTCTACCGCTACCTGCGCGACCACTCGCTCCTCAGCGTCGAGACGATCCGCGGCGGCGAGCTGCTCGAGCTGGTGTACTCGGTGCACTTCAAGCGCGGCGCGGACGAAGGCGCCTTCGTGGACGCGCTGCGCGCGGTGAACATGAACCACCGCGTCGTGCTCCTGACCGGCGCGCAGAACGTCGCCGCCTGATGCGCAGCGAGCCGGCGCGCGCGAGCCTGGATCCGCTGCGGCGTCTCGTGCAGCGCCGCGAGCGGCCGCTGATCCTGGCCTGGATCCTGGGCTGGACCGCCGTGCTGGGCCTCTTCGCCTGGGGGGCGATCAGCGGCCAGGCGGACCGCGCGATCGAGCGCTGGGAGGGTCGCTGGACCGAGCGCGTGCGCGACGCCGAGCGGGTCTTCGAGTCCGGCGACTTCGAGGCTGCCGCGGCTCGCCTCGAAGCGCTGGACACGGACTTCCCGGCGCACTTCGTGAAGCACCGCCTCGACCGCGAGCGCGAGCGCGTTCTGGAGCTGCTCGGGAAGAGCTACGTCGAGCTGGGCCGCGAGCGCCGCGCACTGGACGCGCTCGAGCGCCTGGTCGCCTTCGATCCGCGCAACTTCGCCAACCACCTGTCGCTGGCCGATGCCTGCGCGCGGCTGGGCGAGCCGGAGCGCGCGGAAGCGGCCTACCGGGCGGCGCTGGCGATCCACACGAGCCACTTACCGGCGCTCGAGGCTCTGATCGGCCTCCAGCACGACGCCGCGCGCTGGAGCGACGTCGTGCGCACCTTCGAGGGCTACGTCGACGCGTACGTGCTCGCCCGCGTGACGCTCTCGATCGACGGCGTCACGCTCCTGCTGGATGTCTCCGCCGACGGCCGCGAGCACAGGTTGGAGTCGCCGCTCGAGCTCCCGGCGGGCTCCGCGGGCGAAGCCGAGCTCGCGACCGGCGGCTGGTCCGTGCGCGTGGGCGAGCTCGAGCTCGAGCCGCCGCTGCGCGCCGGAGTCGCCGCCGCGAGGGAGCCGCAGCGCTGGCCAGGCGAGAGCGGCTGGGCAGCGAGCGCGATGCAGGAAGCCGGTCCGGGGTTGTTCGCTGCCGAGAGCGCGAGCGCGCGCCTCACCCGCATGCTCGGCCCACTGCCCCTCGGCGCGGCCCGCGCTCGCCTTGCCCTCACCGTCTACAAGGCGCTGCCGCCGGAGCTGTGGAAGCAGGTCGAGACGAGCTACCGCAACACCCTCGACCACGCGGGCCTCGAGGCCGCGCGCCTGCGCACCCTCGTCGGCGGCTGCCTCGAGGGCGGGACGATCGTCGTCGATTGACGCGCGCGGCGCGCGATCTCCTGCACCCGCCGGCGGGAGGATGCCGGCGAAACCAGGCGGACAGGTCAGGGTCCGCACTCTCCCCAGCCTGGAACAGGCACAGGACGCGTGGAGGCCGTACATCATGGGTGGCGGTGGAGAGATCAGGAATCAGTCCCCAATCAAACGGTGATCACCTCCGAGGATCTTGCGTGGAGGAGGAATCCCTGGAACCGACTCATGCGCGGTCTCGTCGCCCCGTTCGATTGGGGACAGATCCCAGATCCCCGGAGTTGCCCCGCCGTTCCGTCCGGTTCACAGGGCGAGATCCATGCCGTCTCGGGCGAGCACGAGCTCCACTCCGTGCTCGCGCGCGAGGCTCGCCAGGGCGCGGACGCGCGCCGGCTCGGCCGCCACGATCGAGCGCCCGCAGTGCGTGACCCCCCGGCGCCGTTGCAGGGCCCTCCGTCCTCGCCGGCGGGACTTGACGCAACTTGATATGAGGATATCCTCATGTCATGCACGGTACCGACATCCTGGACGTCCGGCCGATCTCTCGGCTCTTCAAGGCCCTTGCCGACGAGACCAGGCTGCGCATCGTCGCGCTGCTCTCGCACGGCGAGCTCTGCGTCTGCCACATCCAGGCGGCGCTAGGCCTGTCGCAATCGAACGTGTCGCGCCACCTCGGGATCCTCCGCGCCGCCGGCGTCGTCCAGGATCGCCGCGACGGCACGTGGGTCCACTACAGCTTGCTGCACCAAGCGGACGCGGACTCCGAGCGCCTCCTCGAAGATCTGGCGAAGACTTTCGCCAAGGATCCGAGGCTCAGGCGGATGATCGCTACCGTCAGGAAGAATTGTGGCCCGGGAGAATGCGCGTGAAGACCTCGCGCAAGCGAGCCGATCGATCCGCTACCCGGTGCTCGCCTGGCCCCGACGTCCAGGCGACGGCGGCCGTCCCCAAGCTCAGGCTCTCCCCGCTCGATCGTTACCTGACGCTGTGGATCTTCGTCGGGATGGGGCTCGGCGTCGCGCTTGGATCCCAGGCTCCCGGCATCACACGCGGTCTCGACCGCCTGAGCGTCGGCACGACTTCCATTCCGATCGCGCTGGGGCTCATCCTGATGATGTACCCGCCGCTCGCCAAGGTGCGCTACGAGGAGCTGGGCAGAGTCTTCCGCAACACCCGCGTGCTCACGCTCTCGCTGGTGCAGAACTGGGTGATCGGCCCGATCCTCATGTTCGCGCTGGCCGTCGTGTTCCTCCGCGACATGCCGGAGTACATGCTCGGCCTGATCCTCGTGGGCCTCGCGCGGTGCATCGCCATGGTGATCGTTTGGAACGAGCTCGCCAGGGGCGACACCGAGTACTGCGCCGGGATCGTGGCCTTCAACTCTATCTTCCAGGTGCTGTTCTTCTCGTTCTACGCCTACTTCTTCGCCACGCTGATGCCCTCGTGGCTGGGTCTCGAGGGAGCGGTGGTCGACATCACGATCGGCGAGATCGCGGGAAGCGTCGCCATCTATCTCGGAATCCCGTTCGCGGCGGGATTCCTCACCCGACGCGCGCTGATCGGAGCGAAGGGACGGAACTGGTACGAGGAGTCCTTCGTGCCGCGCATCAGCCCGATCACGCTCGTGTCGCTGCTCTTCACCATCGTCGTGATGTTCTCGCTGAAGGGCGAAGCCATCGTGCAGCTTCCGCTCGACGTGCTGCGGATCGCCCTGCCGCTCTTCATCTACTTCGTGGTGATGTTTGCGCTGTCGTTCCTCCTGAGCATGCGTTTCGGAGCGAGCTACGAGCAGACGGTCACGCTCTCCTTCACTGCGGCATCGAACAACTTCGAGCTCGCGATCGCCGTCGCCATCGCGAGCTTCGGGATCCACAGCGGCGTCGCCTTCGCGGCCGTGATCGGACCGATGGTCGAGGTCCCGGTGCTGATCGCTCTGGTAAGCGTCGCGCTGTGGGCCCGGAAGCGCTACTTCAGGGAAGTGCCGATCGGGCTCGCGCCGGCGCCGTGTGCCGTTCCCGCCGCGATCGAGGAGCGGCTGCCGTGAAGGCCACGATCCTTGCCAGCGCCCGAGGGGAGGCGACGGCGGGAGGCTGCTGCTGATGGGCGCACGCAACGGGCTGCTCTTCCTGTGCGTCGCGAACTCCTCCCGCAGCCAGATGGCCGAAGGGTTCGCGCGCGCGATCGTCCCGCCCGGCGTCGAGGTCCAGAGTGCCGGCTCGGAGCCCTCGCGCGTCAACCCGCTCGCCGTCCGGGCGATGGCGGAGGTGGGGATCGACATCGCCTCGCAGCGCTCCAAGCCGATCGCCGAGATCGACCGCGAGCGGATCGCCACGGTGATCACGCTCTGCGCCGAGGAGGTCTGCCCGTACTTCCCGGGCGAGGTCGAGCGGCTCCACTGGCCGCTCGAGGACCCCGCCGCGGCGACCGGATCGGACGAGGACCGGCTCGCGGCGTTCCGGCGGGTGCGCGACCAGATCCGCGCGCGGCTCGAGGAGCACTTCCGCGCGCGCACCTGAGTGCGGCCTGAGGGGACCCTTCCGGCGGCAC
>DATKBQ010000056.1:0-6015 GCA_035546375.1 Planctomycetota bacterium
GCGCTGAGCGTGCTCGGCTTCCGTCCCGACGCCGTGCTCGCCTACGACGCCCTCTCGCCCGCCGCTTGGCTCGGGAGCCGCATCGCGCGCCGCCGCAAGATCCCGCTGGTCCTGATCGAGGCCGGCGCGTTCCGCGGCGGCACGGCGCTAGCCCGGCTCCTGCGCCGCGGCGGCGAGGCGTTCTGGGGCCCGTACGTGCGGCGCAGCGCGGGCGCGCTCGTGGCCCTCGACCCGGTGGCGCGCGAGCAGGCCTTGCGCGAGGGCTTCCGCGAGGGCCGCATCCGGGTCCTGCCGCACGGGGTCGACCTCGAGCGCTACCGGGCCGGGCTCGCGAGCCCGCTGCTCGCGCGGCATCGGATCCGCGGCCGGCTCCTGCTCTGCGACGGTCCCCTGGACGAGCGCTCGGGCGCCGAGGGCCTGATCGCGGCCTTCGCGCGCACCGTCGGCCAGCGCGGGGACTGGTCGCTCGTGCTCGCGGGGAACGGCCACGCGCCGCCGTGGCTGCGGGCCTGCGCGGATCGGCTAGGCGTCGGCGCGCTGGTGCACTTCCTCCGCCCCGCGCCCGACGAGCTGCCCGCGCTCGTCTCCTCGAGCACCCTCTACGCGGCCCCGGCCCTCGACGGCGGCGGCGGAGCGCAGCTCGCGCGCGCCATGGCCTGCGGCCGCGCCGTGATCGCCTCCGACGTGCCGCGCAACGGCTGGCTCGTCGAGCACGAGCGCACCGGCCTGCTCGCGCCGCCGGGCGACGTCGCCGGCTGGACCGCCGCGCTGGCCCGTGCCACCGGCGCCCCCGAGGCCCGCGTAAGGTGGGGAGCAAGGGCGCGAGCGCTCGCCGAGGCGCGCCTCGGTTGGTCCACGATCGCGCGCGAGTTCGAGAGCGCCCTACGCGTTGCACCGCTCGCGCGCCCCGCTCGCCTAGGCGCGCCGAAGCGAGCCTAGCGCGCCCGCGCGCCCCAGCGCGCGCCCCGTCCCCCTACCCCTCGGTCGCCTTCTTCAGCTCCTCCTTCAAGAACCGCAAATCCTTCGAGTACTGCTTCACCGCCCCCTGCGTCTTCTCGTCGATCTTCGTGAACGCCGCGCCGACCTTGACGCCTTCGGGCCGCTCCTCGATCTCGCTCACCGCGGCCACCGCCTCGCAGTAGCCCGGCTTGAAGAGCGGCAGGCGGAACTTGACGTTCAGCTCGGTCCCGATCGCCAGGAGCTGGCCCATGGCGAACGCATCGAGCCCCGTGTCCCCGCCGTTCCAGGTGAAGCGCAGGCCGCGCTCGTCGAGGCTCGCCATGCGGCCGACGCCGACCCAGTTCTCACCGAACTCGTGGCCGTGCACCGGGTTGACCGGCTTGCCCTTGAAGCGCCGGGTCTCGGTCAGGAAGTGCTGGATGCGCGAGCTGTCGCGGGGCGTGAAGAGCACCGAGCTCTCGTCCTCCGCCGGCAAGGACCGGCCCTTCCCGGGGCCCGCCTCGACCTCGCCGGACAGCGCCGCCACGGCCGCATCGTCGGAGTCGTACATCGGCACGACCCGGTCGAGGCCGACCTTCTCGATGATCTCGCGGCAGAACGAGGAGGGGCGCGAGATCACCAGCCGGCCGTCCCGCGCGCCCAGCGACTTCGACGCCTTGAGGATCGCGCCGAGGGCGGTCGAGTTGATGAACTTGACCAGCCTCAGGTTCAGCACGACCCGCACGATGCCGCCCTCGATCAGCGCGTCGATCTCCTCCTGCAAGTGGGGGCAGTAGTAGGTGTCGAACTCGCCGCGCAGGTGGACGAGCGCGTGACCGTCCCGCGGTTCGACGTTGATGTGCATGGCTCTCTCTCCGCTCCCCGCCGGGCGGGGTCGAATGGGAAATGGGGCCGGATTGTCGCCAGGGGGGGCGCCGGCGCAACCTTTTTTCAGTCTACGGCGGCAGCCGCGGCGTGTGCATCGGCTTCCGGAGATCTTGCCTTGGCGGTCACCGTCCAGCGGCAAGGATGCTCTTCGGGCTGGGGTGGATCCCCGTTAGACTCGCGGCATGTTCTGGCGCGGCCGGAAGCGCGGTCAGGCGGGTCCGGGGGCCGTCCCGCAGGAGCCCCGCACCCTGGCCGAGAGCGCGGGCACCGATCCCCCGACCCAGTTCCTCACCGGGGACTCCGACCTCGATCGGCGCTCGGTGGAGGTCCTGCTGGAGGCGATCGCGCGCGTGTCGGAGTCGCGGGACCTCGAGCCGCTCCTGGTGGACATCGTCGACCGCTCGATCGAGATCACCGATGCCGAGCGCGGCTTCCTGATCCTGCTCGAGCCCTCAGGCGAGCCGCGGATCCGCGTCGTCCGCGCCCGCGGCGGCGAGGGCAGCGCCGAGGACGCGCGCTTCTCCACCAGCGTCGTGCGCCGCGCCCTGGCCGAGGGCCAGCCGGTCCTGGCCACGGTGCAGACGGACTCGGACGCGCTCGAGCTGGGGCGCTCGGTGTTCGACCTCAAGCTGCGGGCGGTCATGTGCGTGCCGCTGGCCACGCCGGTGAACGCGGGCGGGCCGTCGGAGGGCGCCGCGCGCGGCGTCCTGTACGTCGATTCGCGCGCCGCGACGCGCGAGTTCTCGCGGCGCGACCTGGGGCTCTTCGCGGCGCTCTCCCAGCACATCTCGATCGCCCTCGAGAACACGCGGCTGCACCACCACTCGCTGGAGAAGGCGCGGCTCGAGCAATCCCTGGAGCTGGCGAGCGCGATCCAGAGCGGCTTGATGCCGCCGGTGCCGCGCGGCGTCCCCGGGCTCGACGTCCACGGCTGGTACCGCCCGGCCGAGCGGACCTCGGGCGACTTCTTCGACTTCGTGCGCACGCGCGAGGGGCGCCTGGCCGTGGTGGTGGGGGACGTCGCCGGGCACGGCATCGGCCCGGCGCTGATCACCGCCACCGCGCAGGCGACGTTGCGCTCGCTCCTGCGCGTCCTGCCCGACCCGGCCGCGGCGCTCTCGATGCTCAACCAGGACCTGGCCGAGCGCTTGGACCCCGGGATGTTCCTGACGCTCTTGTTGCTCGTCGCGGGCGAGGACGGCCGCCTCGACGTGCTCAACGCGGGGCACCACGGCCCGCTGGTCTGCCGCGGCGGGGAGATCCTGGCGCTGGCCGAGCACGGCCCGGCGCTCGGGTTCTTCCCCGACAGCGCCTATGCCGTCGACCGCAGCCTGCAGCTCGAGAGCGGCGACGTCGTGCTCGCCTTCACCGACGGCTTGGTCGAGACCCACGGCCAGTCCGGCCGCGAGGAGCTCTACGGCGAGGAGCGCGTGCGCGAGATCCTGGTCGAGCAGGCCTCGCGCGGCGCGAGCGCCGAGACGATCACGCGCGTCCTGGCCGAGGCCGCGCTCTCGTTCTCCGGCGGCGCCCACGAGGACGACATCACGCTGGTCGTGGTCAAGAAGCTCTGACCGGGCTGGACCTGCGGCTTGAAGAACATGCCGGAAGGCAGCCCGACCCCAACCGGAAAGGCAACCACCGGAAACCGTTGCACGCGCCGCGCCCGAAGGCGCGGCTGCGGCACAGGCTCGCTCCGCTGGCCCGCGACCGATCAACGCGCCGCGCCCGAAGGCGCGGCTGCGGCACAGGCTCGCTCCGCTCGCGTGCCGCGAGCTCGACGTCTTGGGGTGAAGGTTGACTGATCCTTCGAGCTCTCCTCGCCCAAGACGTCGAGCGTCGCGCGGCGCGGACCTCCTCGTTCGCGGCGCGTCGAGCTACCCGCCCGGCCCCGGCGCGCGGCGCGTCGACGTCCGGATCGCCGCCGGCGTGATCGAAGCCGTCGGGGAGGGGCTCGAAGCCGGCGGGGCGCCGGTGCTCGATGCCGGCGGGTTGACCGTCATTCCCGGGCTGGTGGACGTCCACGTCCACTTCCGCGACCCGGGCCTGGCCCAAAAGGAGGGCTGGGAGAGCGGCTCGGCCGGCGCGCTGCACGGCGGCGTGACCAGCGTGGTCGAGGTGCAGAACAACCCGCCGCTCTCGACCTCGCGGCGCGCGCTCGCCGAGCGCATCGAGCACGTCCGTGCGCGCTCGCGGGTCGACTTCGGCTGCCTCGCGAACCTCTTGCCCGAGTCCCTGGGCGAGCTCGAGGCCATGGCGCCGCTGACGCCGGCCTTCAAGTGCTTCCTCGGCGGCTCGACGGGGCTCGGCGGCCAGGCCGACCGCGCGACCTTGCGCATGCTCTTCGCCGGCGCGGCGCGCGCCGGGCGGATGATCGTCGCGCACTGCGAGAAGGAGGAGCTCCTGCGCTCCGGCAAGGCCGCGCACCCGCAAGCTACGGCGCGCGAGCACCACCTCGTGCGCTCGAGCGAGGCCGAGGTCGAGAGCGTGCGCGAGGCGATCGAGCTCGCGGCCGAGACGGGCGCGGCGCTGCACGTCTTCCACGTGAGCACGGCGGGCGCGCTCGGGCTCCTCCGCGCGGCGCAGGCCTCGGGCCTGGCCGTCGTGGCGAGCACGGCGCCGCACTACCTGCTCTTCTCGTGCGACGACGCGGCGCGCCTGGGCAACCTCTCCAAGGTCAACCCCTCGATCAAGACCGGCGCGGACGCGCGTGCGTTGATCGCGGCGCTGGCCGACGGCACGGTCGCGGCGATCGGCACCGACCACGCGCCGCACCCGCTGGAGGAGAAGCTGCGCGACTACGCGCACGCGCCCTCGGGGATGCCGTCGGTCGACCTGCTTTGGCCGCTGACCTGGGAGCTGGTCCGGCGCGGCTGGCTCGACGCCGAGACGGCGCTCGCATGCGTCACCTCGCGCGCGGCCGAGTCGCTGCGCCTCCCGCGCAAGGGCCGGCTGGAGCCCGGCTTCGACGGCGACCTGGTGCTCTTCGACCCTCGGGCGCGCCGGACGGTGCGCGGCGCGGAGCTCCCCTCGCGCTCGAAGTGGTCGGCCTACGAGGGGCTCGAGCTGGCGGGCTTCCCCGAGCGGGTCGTCCTGCGCGGCGCGCTCGCCTGGAAGGACGGCGCGCCGGTGCGCGAGGCCGGCGGCAGCCCGCTCGAGCTGGAGCCTCCGGGAGCGCTGCCTGGGAGCGGAGCGCGCGCTGGCCCACAATGACCGCCGGCAGGACCCCGTGCGCATCCCCGACGACGTCTCGCTGCTCGCGCCGCAGGTGCGCTTCGCGCCCGGCTTCGTGCGCAGGCTCGAGGAGCTCTCGGCCCGCCTCTCGGCGGCGAGCTCGCGCGAGGAGGGTGCCGGCCGCGGCGTGCTCGCGGGGGCGGGCGACGAGTTCGTCGGCCACCGCCCGTACCGGCCGGGCGAGGAGCTGCGCCACGTGGACTGGGCGTTGCTCGCGCGCCTGGACCGCCCGTTCGTGCGCGTGCACCGCCGCGAGGCGGGCGAGCGCTGGTGGATCCTCCTCGACGCGAGCGCGTCGATGGGCCTGGGCGAGCCGGGCAAGCTGCAGCGCGCGGCCGAGGTGGCGAGCGGCTTGGCGGTGGTCGGCCTGCGCTCCGGCGCGCGCGTGCGCCTGGTCGCGAGCGACGGCGCGTTCCCTTCCTTCGAGCTGAGCCGGCGCAGCGAGCTACGCGGCTGGCTCGCGTTCCTGGAAGGCCGGCGCGCGTCGGGCGAGCCCGGGCTGCGCGCGCTGGTGGATCACGCCCGCGCGCGCATCGAGCGCGGGACGGGGCGCGTCTTCCTGATCGGCGACCTCTTGGACCTCGAGCCGCGCGAGGCGCTCTCCCTCGCGCGCCCGGGACGCGAGCTCGTCGCCGTCCAGGTCCTCGCCCCCCACGAGCTGGCGCCGCCGGAGGGCGACGTGGAGTGGCTCGACCCCGAGGGCGGCGCGCGCGTCGCCGTGGCGCTCGACGAGCGCTCGCGCGTCGCTTATGCCCAGCTCCTGGAGGCGCGCCTGGAGGCCTGGCGGGGCTCGTTCGCGCGCCACCGCGCCGCCTACGGCTCTTGGAGCAGCGCCGTGCCGTTCGAGGAGATCGTGCGCGGGGCACTGGCGCGCGCCTGATGCAGCTCTTCGGGATCGACTGGGCGCGCCCGCTGGGGCTGGTCGCCCTCGCGCTGCCGCTGATCGTCCTGCTGCTG
>DATKBQ010000057.1:0-2304 GCA_035546375.1 Planctomycetota bacterium
AGCGGCTGATCGACCGCTCGTCCAAGCGCTTCGCGGCGCTCGGGCTCCAGTCCGCCTACTACGGCGACGAGCGCTGGATGGAGATCGCCTCCGAGGAGCCGCTCATCCTGCGCATGCCGCTCGTCCGAAGCGGGAGCCGCCTCACCGTCGGACACGACGAGGAGGCCTGGAAGAGCTGGCTGGAGGGCTGACGGGCCGACGGCCCGGACCGCTCGGGCCCCGGCGGTTACTGGAGCGAGGCGATCAGCGACGCGCAGCTTCCCGGCGCGCCGCCGCTCCCGAGCGTGAGGCTGAGAAAGCGCGCGAAGAAGCCCTGCAGCTCCTGTCCGCCCGTGCCGAGCACGCCGCTCTCGGCGAGGTCGAACAGGTCGCGCTCGCCACGGACTCGCACGAGGGTGTCCCGTGCTCGCTCGCGCCACTCGTCGTATGTGTCGTCCGGCCCGAACACCATCTTATGCAGGTTGATGCACGGGGCGAGCATGTTGAACGTCGCGAAGTACTCCCAGCGTAAGCCGCGGAGCGCCTCCTCCGTCTCCACCAGGTCCGGGACGCCCTGGAGGAGCGAGCGGATGCCCTCGGGGATCAGGCCGGCGCGCGCCTTACGCGCTGCGTCGGTTGCCGCCGCGCGCGCGAGCTCGAGCGCCTCCGCCTCGGCGGGTCGCCCCGCGCGCGTGTAGAGCGCCTCGAGCGCGTCTCCGCCCATATTGATCATGACCACGCCCATGAGATTGTCGATGAGCGTCGGTCCCTGATCGACGAGCAGGAAACCCGTCGAAATCAGGTCGCGAAGCGTAGCCTCGGCCGCGTCGGGTTGGCCGTCCGATACCTCCACGGCCGCCTTCGCCACGCGGGCGAGACCCGCGGTACGGAAGGCGGGAAAGCGCGGCCACGGCAGATCCTGGTACGTCATCGAGTCGGGGAAGGGCAGGACCCAGCGGCCGCTCACGACATCGACGAGCTGGGCCTGGGCGAGCCGCCGGAACTGGGCGTGCGCCGGGTGTGCCGCAGCCTGGCGCAGCGCGGCCTGCTCCCCCTCGCTGAACTCGGAGAGCGGCCGGCTGACGAGCTCCGCCGCGACCGTCTCCGAGAAGGGATCGGGGAAGTAGTCCGGCTCGGGAAACCACCCCTGCGCATAGCGCGTGGCCGGACCGTG
This sequence comes from Planctomycetota bacterium, assembly GCA_035546375.1. GTDB lineage: Bacteria > Planctomycetota > UBA1135 > UBA1135 > DATKBQ01. The sequence continues at coordinate 1,154 of DATKBQ010000057.1, forward strand.
CTCCCAGGTCTCCGGGGCGGCGCCCCCGCCGACGAATGCGAGGTCCTGCAGCGCCGTGCCGGCCTCGGCGGGCGGGATCGACGGATCCGGGGGCACGCGGTAGCGGCGCAGGGCCTCGGCCGCCCCCGCCATTTCCTGGACCGACAGGAACGACGGTACCGCGATCTCGGCCAGGATCGGCCCGACAGCCGTGGTGACGGCGATCGTCACGGTCGGTACGAAGCCGATCACGAAGAGCGCGACGACGATCCCGGCGCCTGTCTGGAAGCGCGCTCCCTCGCCCTTCGCACCGGAGCCGAGCACGATCGAATCGGCGGACTGATCGAGGCGGTCCGACCAGGCGACGGACTCGGAGCGCACGCGGTCCGTCCCCTCCTGCGCTTCCCACCCGCTGCGGGCCGTTCGCACGGCGCTGCTCTGCCGCACGAGCAGCACCATGCCCGCACCCGCGGCGACCAGGCTCGGGCCGAGCGTGAGCAGCCAGATGCCCGAAGGCGTCACGAAGCCGCGCGCGGCGAGCAGTACCGCCAGGCCGAAGCCGACGACGAGCCAGAGCGCTCCCGCCAGAACCAGCACGGCCCCGCGTATGCGCGCCAGCGCGATCGTGGACAGGCTGTCGGGGTCCAGCGAGCTGAAGTGGCGCTTGCCCTGGATGAGGAACCCCGTGTCGTGCTTCGAGTCGCACGCCACCTCGAGAATCGTCACCACGCCGTAGCCGAGCTCCGCGGCGTGGGCGCCCTGCCGCAGCACGGCGAAGAGCAGCCCGAAGGCGATCACGATGAGGGCCGCGCCGATGAGCGAGATGGCCAGGCCGAGCTCCCAGGCCTCCTCGAAGGGCCCCAGGCTGTAGAACGGCTGCTCGACCGCGAGGGCCCAGAGCAGGGGCAGGACGAGGACGAGGCTGCCGATCCAGCTCACTGCGATCACCCGCCAGAGCGCTCCCTGGAGCCGCTCGAGCCCCGGCGGCGGCCACGAGAGCGGGGGGATCGAGGCGATCGACGTCTTCCGGGATCGTTCGCTTTTGCTCATCACGCTTCCTGGACGTGTCGGCAAGTCGCGCCAAGATAGCGCATGGGCTGCCTGCACGCGCTGATTTTCTCGCGCGGGGCGGGTCCCGGAACCCGCGGCCATCTTTGACATTCGGGGTCGGC
>DATKBQ010000058.1:0-5001 GCA_035546375.1 Planctomycetota bacterium
TTCTTCTCTTCTTCTCCCTCTCTTCCTCTCCTCCCCCCCCCCCGCGTCCCTCTCCCCGCTCACCTCCGCGCCAACCTCACCGCCAAGAGCGCCACGTCCGGCGGCCTCACCCCCGCGATCCGGCTCGCCGCGCCGAGCGTGCGCGGCCGCAGCTGCGCCAGCTTCTGGCGCGCCTCCAGGGCCAACCCCGGCAGCGACTCGAAGTCGAACCCGGCCGGGATCTCGACCCCCTCCTGGCTGCGCAGGCGCTCGACCTGCTCCCGCTCGCGTGCGACGTACCCCGCGTACTTGATCTCGACCTCCACCGCCGAGCGCTCGTCCTGCTCCAGGCCGAGCGCCGCGACCTCCGGGCACTCCGCCTCCAGCGCCGCCAGCCTCACCTCCGGGCGCCGCAGCACCTCCGCCAGCGATCGCCCGCCGGCGCCGGGCCGGCGCTGCGCGGCGAGCAGGGCGCAGGCTGCCTCCAGCCGCCGCTCGCGGCGCTCCAGGCGCTCGAGCGCACCGCTCGCCGCTAGGCCGACGGCCGCGCCTCGGCGCACCAGCCGCCGATCGGCGTTGTCCTGGCGCAGGAGCAGCCGGTACTCCGCGCGGCTGGTGAACATCCGGTAGGGCTCGAGCGGCTGGCTGACGACCAGGTCGTCCACGAGCACGCCGATGTACGCCTCGTCGCGGCCGAGGACGAAGGGCCCCCGGTCCGCCGTCCAAAGCGCCGCGTTGGCCCCCGCGACGAGCCCCTGCGCGGCCGCCTCCTCGTAGCCCGACGTGCCGTTGATCTGTCCGGCCAAGTAGAGCCCGGGCACGTCGCGCACGGCGAGCGTGCGGTCGAGCTGCGCCGGCAGCGCGAAGTCGTACTCGACCGCGTAGCCGTGGCGCAGGAAGCGCGCGCGCTCGAGTCCCGCGATCGTGCGCACGAGCTCCTCCTGCACCTCGGCCGGGAGCGAGGTCGAGACGCCGTTGACGTAGATCACGTCGCTCTCGAGCCCCTCCGGCTCGAGGAACACCTGGTGGCGCGGCTTGTCGGCGAAGCGCATCACCTTGTCCTCGACCGACGGGCAGTAGCGCGGGCCCACCCCCTGGATCCGCCCGGCGTACATCGGCGCGCGGTGGATGTCGGCGCGGATCCGCGCGTGGGTGCGCTCGTTGGTCCAGGTGACGTGGCAGGCGACCTGGGGCAGCGCCGGGAAGCCCGCGCGCGAGGTCGCGAACGAGAAGGGCGAGGGCTCGGCGTCGCCCCACTGCGCCTCGAGCCGGTCCCAGCCGATGCTCGAGCGCTCCAGGCGCGGCGGCGTGCCGGTCTTGAGGCGTCCCAGGCGCAGGCCGAGCCGCAAGAGATCGGCGGAGAGCCGCTCGGCGCTCGTCTCGCCGGCGCGCCCGCCGCGGCTCTGCGCTTCGCCGGTGTGCATCACGGCGCGCAGGAACGTGCCCGTGGTCAAGACGACGGCTCGCGCCGCGAGCTCGCGGCCGTCCTCCAGACGCAGGCCCGCGGCGCGCGGCATCCCGCGCGCGTCCTCGGACACGAGGATCCCGGCGGCGGCGCCCTCGATCACCTCGACGCCGGCGCTCGAGCGCACCGCGCGGGTCACCGCCTCGCGGTAGAGGTGGCGGTCCGACTGGCAGCGCGGACCTTGCGCCGCGGCACCCTTGCCGGTCCCGAGCATGCGGAACTGGATCCCGGTCGCGTCGGCGGCGAGCCCCATGGCGCCGCCGAGGGCGTCGACCTCGCGCACGAGCTGGCCCTTGCCGAGCCCGCCGATCGCCGGGTTGCAGCTCATCTCGCCGATCCGATCCGCGCGCAAGGTCACCAGGGCCGTGCGCGCGCCCAGCCGGGCGGCGGCGAGCGCGGCCTCGATCCCGGCGTGGCCTCCGCCGACCACCGCGACGTCGAAGGCGCCGCTCCCCCGCGGCGGCGGCGGATGCGGGTGGGTGGACGGGAGCGGGTTCGCGGCCGATTCCGGGGTCATCGAGGGGTTCCCACGCTAGCGCCGGCGGGCCGGCGACCCGGCATTGGAACCTGCCCCGGCGCCCGCTGGAAGCGGTGCGTCCCCGCGATTCCAGCTCGGGCTCAATTCGCGCTTCCACGGGGGTCGAAACGCCCCCGCCGTGCTCTCCTGGATCTTCCGCAACCGCTCCCGCGTGCAGATCGTGTACGGGACGGTCGAGCCGCCCCCGCTGGCGGGCGCCCGCTTCGAGCCGGCGCCGGACGGCGCGGCCTGGCGCGCGAGGGACCCCGAGGGGTCGCCGAGGCCGGCGCGCCCCGGCGAGCTGCGCCGCCTCCGGAAAGGCGTCGAGCTGCGGCCGATGCCGCGGCGGGTGGGCTAGACGTCTTGGGCCGCCGGGAGCCTCCAGAACGAGTCAGGTTCGCGACCGGCTCAAGACGGCTAGCTCGCGGCACGCGCGCAGCGCATGTGCCGCAGCCGCGCCTTCAGGCGCGGCGCGTGCATCGGCTTCCGGGGTGGCTTGCCATGGCGGTGGACGTCCAGCGGCCAGCAATGCTCGTTGGGCTGGGGTAGGACCCCGCTAGACGGCGGAGGGCGTGCGCCGGCCTCGCGCCGCCGCGCGCCCTTCGCGTGCGAACCCGCCGGCCGCCTCTCGAGCCGCATCGCCCCCCGCCGGGGCGTAGGTCGGCGCGGCGCAGGGGATTAGGATGGCGTCATGGCTCTCGCGCCGCTCGTGATCCTCGCCCTGCTCCTCGCCGGGCAGGATCCGCCGGCGCAGGACAATCGCCGCGAGTCGCTCGAGGAGCTCCTGCAGCGGGCGCGGGTGGAGCGCCAGGCGGTGCAGGCACGGCTCGCGCCCGCGGTGCAAGCGATCGCACGGCGGCTGGAGGCGATGGAGGCCAAGGATCGCCCCTCCAAGCTGGAGCCGACGCTGGACGAGCTGGTCGCGCTCGGGTCCGAGGCGGCTCCGCTCGTCCTGGGCTACTTGGACCCGGGTGATGCGGCCGTGGAGCGCGAGCGCTTCCGCGCGCGCGGGATGGCGACGGCGCTCGCGCGCACGAGCACGGCGGCGATCACGGAGGACCTGCTCGGGCTGCTCCAGCGCGGCTCGAACGAGGGCAAGCGCAACGCGCTGCGCGCCCTGTGGGGGACGAGCGAGCCCGAACGTGTGCGCCCGGCGCTGGTCGCGTTCTTCGAGGCCTCGCAGGGCGACCTGCGGGCCGAGTGCCTCAAGACGCTGATCCGCCTCGGCGGCGAAGCGACCGACGCGCTGCTCGCCAAGGTCCTCTCGAACCCCGACGCGAGCCTGGTCGACATGGCGCTCGGTGCGCTGACGGAGACGCGCAACTCGGCCGCGGCCGAGCCCGTGCGCGCCCTGCTCGCTGACTCGCGCCGCGCCGCCGCCCACGCGCGGCGCCTGCTCGCCTACTACCGCGCGCTGCCCTCGCTCGTGCGCGAGGGGGAGCTGATCGACCTGGCGCGGATCGCGCAGGACGACGCCGTGGCGATCGACGACCGCATCGCGGTGCTCGACGCGCTGCCCGAGTTCGCCAGCTCCATGGGCAGCGACCTGCGCCGGCAGCTCGAGCAGGTCGCCGGCTCGCGTGACCGAAAGCTGCGCGAGGCGGCGCGCATCGCCCTCTCGCGGCTGGGCGACAAGGCCGCGAAGAAGGAGCTCCTGCACGAGTACGACGAGTTCGTGCAGAAGAACGGCTCGGCGGTGGCCCACTCCTCGCGCGCGCAGATCCTCGAGCGGCTCCGCGACTGGGACGCCGCGATCAAGGATTACCTCAAGGCGCTCTCGCTCGGCAGCACGACCTCCAGCCTCCAGGAGGAGGTCTTCATCGGCCTGGCGCGGTGCTACACGCGCAAGGGCCGCTACAAGGAGGCCGCCGACTGGCTGGACAAGGCGCCGATCGACCGCGAGCGGCTCAAGGCGCTGGGCGAGGCCCCCGAGTTCGAAGAGCTGAGAAAATCGAGGTACGGCAAGGAGCTCTTCGGGCCGCGGTGAAGACGGCGCTGTTCCACCACCCCCGCTGCGCCGACCACTTCGCGGGGCCCGGACACCCCGAGCGGCCGGAGCGCGCCGCGGTGGTGATGCGCGGCCTGGAGGAGGGCGGGCTCCTCGCCGAGCTCGACCGGCGCGAGCCGCAGCCGGCGGCGCTGGAGCGCGTGCTCGCCGTGCACGCACCGGAGCACGTGCGCCTCGTCGAATCGGCCTGCGCCCGCGGCCGCGCGCTGCTCGACCAGGGCGACACGTACGTGTGCGAGGCGTCGTTCGCCGCGGCGCTGCTCGCCGCCGGCGCCGCGCTGGAAGCCGCCGAGGGCGTCGCCCGCGGGACGTGGAAGAACGCCTTCGTCGTAGCGCGCCCGCCGGGGCACCACGCGGAGCGCGACCGGCCGCTCGGCTTCTGCCTGTTCAACGGCGTCGCGATCGCCGCGCGCCACCTGCGCTCGGAGCTCGGGCTCGAGCGGGTCGCGATCGTCGATTGGGACGTGCACCACGGCAACGGGACCCAGCACATCTTCGACGCCGACCCGAGCGTGCTCTACGCAAGCCTCCACCAGTACCCCCACTACCCCGGCACGGGCGCGGCGAGCGAGCGCGGCACCGGCGAGGGCGAGGGCGCCACGCTCAACTGTCCGCTGCCCGCCGGCAGCGGCGACGCGCAGTGGCTGCGCGCCTTCGAAGGGTTGGTGCTGCCGGCCCTCGACGCCTTCCGGCCCGAGCTCGTGCTCGTCTCCTGCGGCTTCGACGCCCACCGCGCCGACCCGCTCTCGGGCACGCTGCTCAGCGAGGACGCCTTCCGCCGCATGACGCGCTCGCTCGCCGACCTCGCACGCCAGCACGCCCAGGGCCGGATCGTCTCGCTCCTGGAAGGCGGCTACGACCTCGACGCCCTGGCCGCCTGCGCGCGCGCCCACGTCGAGGAGCTCCTCGCCGCCCGCTGAGCCCGCCCGCGGCAATTGGGCAACTTTTGAGTCGTAGTCAAAGTTCTACTTTCTGGCCGGCCGCGAAGCGGCCACGCCAGAAAGTAGAACTTTGACTACGACTCAGAAGTTG